>CAZBFC010000078.1:0-2341 GCA_964491095.1 uncultured archaeon
ATGAAGATAAGGGAGAAGTACTCTGGCTATCTGGACTGGAGATCGACCATTCCGGATACAAACGTCTTGGTTTACCAAATTCCTGGAGGTATGTTCTCAAATCTCATAGCTCAGCTTAAAGAGTACAATGCTCTGGACAAGTTACCGGAGGTGTTAAAGGAGGTTCCGAGGGTTAGGGAGGACTTGGGTTACGTGCCTTTGGTTACTCCTACGAGTCAGATCGTCGGTGTTCAGGCTGTTTTGAACGTTCTCATGGGTGAAAGGTATAAGGTGGTAACCAAGGAAACAAAGGATCTTGTTAAAGGGATGTACGGAAGAACTCCGGCACCGATAAAGGAGGAGATCAGAAAGAAGATCCTGGGTGATGAGAAACCCATAGACTGCAGGCCAGCTGATCTACTCGAGCCTGAATTTGAGAAAAGAAGGCAGGAGTTGATAGAGATGGGATTCGAGAATCCAAGCGATGAGGAGGTACTTATCTATGCACTATTCCCACAGACCGGTCTGAAGTTCTTGAAGGGTGAGCTTGAGGAGGAGCCATTCCCTGTTCCTGGCGGTAGGATAGAGGGAGCGTTTGAGGTTGTCGTTGAGGGGGAGAAGTTTAAGGTTGAGGTTAAGCCGTTAAGTGAGAGATGATTCCGGGAGATCCAAAAACGCTCAGAATCTTCAAACTATTTTTTATCGGTGCCGGAGTTAAGGGTTTGGGATACCTGTTGATCATAGCCGGAATATTTATGGGCTATGGAAATAAACCGATGGGCCTAAAGTTAATATGTTTGGGTATAGTCGTCGTTGCCATCGGCTGGATAATCTTGCTATTCGCTTACAAGGAATCTAAGAGCTAAAAGTATCTCAAAATTCTGTAGTAGGTATCTCTTAAGGCTACCGGTCTTCCTATCGACTTAACGGCCTTGACGATTTCCTCAACTTTCGCCGGTCTGAATGGCTTACCGGTCGCTCTAACAACGTTCTCCTCAAGCATGACACCGCCAAAGTCGTTAGCTCCGAACAACAATCCCAAAGTCGCGATGTCGAAACCTTGGGTGAGCCAGGAGACCTGTATGTTTCTGATGTTGTGCAGAACTATCCTCGAAATGGCCAAGACCTGCAGATATCTGGTCGGAGGAGCAGGCTCTTTAACGATCTCATAGAGCTCGGTGTTGTTAGGCTGGAATGTCCATGGAATGAAGGCCGTGAAACCACCTGTTTTAGCTTGAAGATCTCTGATCTTAAAGAGATGCTCGATTATATCTTCATCCGTTTCGATGTGCCCAAACATCATGGTTGCTGTGGTTTTCATACCGATACTGTGGGCGATCTCCATAACCTCAAGCCATTCCCGTGAGGTTATCTTGTTTGGACTTATGATCTTCCTTACTCTGTCACTTAAGATCTCGGCTCCTCCTCCTGGCAGGGAATCCAGCCCAGCATCTCTCAACCTTTCCAGAACCTCTCTTACACTCATTCCTTCTCTCTTTGCCAGGAACTTAATTTCAGGTGCCGATAGGCTGTGAACTGCAACGTTCGGGAATCTCTCCTTTATAGATCTGAAAACATCCTCAAACCATTCTATTCCAAGCTCCGGATTTATACCACCTTGCATTAAAATCTGGGTAGCTCCCAATTGGACGGCTTCCTCAACCTTTCTAAGAATTTCCTCTTTACTTAAAACGTATCCCTCTTCTTCGCTTTTAGCATAGAAGGCACAGAACTTGCATTTGGATATGCATATGTTGGTGTAGTTTATGTTCCTGTCGATTACAAATGTTACGAGATCTCCACACTTCCTTCTCCTAATCTCATCCGCGATCTTCCCCAAAACTGGTAGAGGGAGCTCAAAAAGCTTTAAAGCCTCATCAAAGCTTAAATTTTCACCTTTCAAATTCTTATTCACGTAGAAATCGATCAGTTCTTTCATAGCTCATCTTCTTTTAGCTTCATAAGATCGCTCTCGCTCAAGCCTGTTATGTCCATGATAGTCATCCCAGTTTTCAGCTTTGAGGCTTCCTCTTCCTTTAACCTCTCTCTGAATGCCTCATCCGAAAGAATCAGACTGTTTCCAAATGGATCTTCAAGTATGAGTGTGAGTTCATCTCTACCTTCGATCGTATCCCTGATCCTCTTCAGAATCTGATCGCAGATCTTGACCTTCTCTTCATCGTCCGCATTCCATCTCTTTGCCATCTGAACTATATCCTCAACCCTTGCAAGTATACCTTCAAGATTCGTTATGAAAGCCTGCGAAGCGGGGCCAGGTTCGATGTCTATACCTATCTCTGGAATTCTTATCGTTCCCGAAGTTGAACGGATAACCTTTGTAAACAGGTTATTCTTGTTTATC
>CAZBFC010000079.1:0-3006 GCA_964491095.1 uncultured archaeon
TTTTTGATTCATCACATAATTTTGGACATCGAGTACTATCACGCTCTTATTCATCTAGCATTGGCGATCACAGCTCTTATTATGGGTATGATAACACTGGTAAATGTTAGGAGGTATCCATTCACATTTGTAGGTGATAGATTTAAGGATATAACGATTTATGGAATCCTTATTTGGCTTGTTGACAAAAATTTAAATCTTTTATACTTTTCCGAGGTTACAGATCTCGCCCTAATCCTCTCCTCCCTGATAATCGCTGTTCTCTCAGCTTACATGTTCCTAAGCATCAGAAGACTAAGAGCATTCTTTATCGTTGATGAAAGACTACTCATGGCAACGTTTTTTGTCATATTTTTAATTGGCGAATCAACGCTGTGTTTTAGTATACTCTCACTGATCGTAGCAACCGTCGTTGTCATGTATGTAACGTATAAGATTTTTGAAACGGCCAAACCGTTTATCTTAAAATGATTGGAGAAGCTTTAGCTTTATTTTCCGCATTCTGCTGGGCGGCAAACGGAGCGATATACAAGATGGGTCTAAAAAATGCAAACGTTATCAGTGCAAATTTCGTTAGAGTCAGTCTAACTACACTTGGATTTATTCTAATAATGCTCGCAAAGAATGAATTGATAGATATCCTAACTAAAACTAATCCAAAGATTTGGATTCTTGTTGCCATGTCTGCAATATTTGCATTTTTTATAGGAGATATATTATATATGAATGCTATAAAGAAGTGTGGTGTTGCAAGAGCCGTTCCAATTTCATCAACATATCCCCTATTTGTAGCGTTGTGGAACGCCATACTGTTTGCTAAGGTTGAATTGAATGTCGCATTGGGTGCTGCAATCATCGTATTAGCGATTCATCTAATAGTTGATGATGAAGGTGCCGATCAGATCTCAGGATATCTATTTGCAGTTTTAGCAGCGATATTCTGGTCTTTCAGCATTATGATCGTAAAATATCTTACGAAGTATCTTCCGGCCGAAGCTATTGCCGGATTTAGATTTCTAGTTGTATCAATGATTTCATTTCCAGTTTTAATCAAAAGGGGTTTTACTATCGATCCAAACTGTTTTAAATGGATGTCAGCATCAAGCTTCGTGTTGTTACTCGGAAACTACGCGTTCGTTTTAGCCTTAGGACTTTCATCTGCAACGAAGGTTGCAACATTATCTTCGATTTATCCGATAATAGCCCAGCTGTTTGCAGTTATAATAAGGGAGAAGGTTACGCTAAAGATACTATGTGGAGCTACTCTGGCAACGTTCGGGGTAATTCTTGTTGTTATATAAATTAACAAAAAATTTTTAAACGTTGTTACTGGATTTAATCATGATGATAACACTAATAATCATATCAAGGCTGACGGGGTTGTTAGCAATAGCGGTTGGAATTCTAGGCTTTTGTATAGATACAGACAGTATAGAAGGTGAACTTTCTACAACGAAGCTTGTAGCGATCATATTCTTTCTCTTAGCGATCGAATTAATCATCCATCAGATCTTCATTGAGGACACAATTCTTCACCATGTGATACACATGATATTGGTTCTAACAGCTTCGATTGCTGGTATTTACAGTCTTTCAGTTTTAAGGAGTTATTCAACATCGTTCAGTAGAGAAAAATTCAAAGATATCCTGATCTACGGGAGTGTAATTTGGCTTATCGATAAACACCTCAGTCTTGCAGAATTCAAGCTTACCATTTACTATGTTCTAATAGTCGTATCCATGCTCGTTGCAATTCTGTCGTTTTACGTCATCCTTAAAATAACTAGACTTAAAGCGTTCTTTACGGTTGGAATGGAACCGATCCTGTGTGCGTACTTTGTAATATTTCTTATAGGTGAATCAACCCTTTGCATGTGCATATTACCGCTTTTAATTTCAGCGATCGTAGAGTTTTACCTGTTTTGCATGATTCTAAGAATTGCAGAACCCCTATTACGTTGATCATCTAATTTTTTGGTTCTATGTTGCACTGGTATTCGACAATAATAACAACATTTATTAAGCAGTATTTAACATGACAAATTCGGGGGGATGACTATTCTAATCGAAGTCAGGTTTCATGGGAGAGGAGGACAGGGTGTCGTTACAGCTGCAGATATCTTAGCGGTTGCAGGCTTCAAAGAAGGCTATTGGACACTTTCATTCCCAATGTTCGGAGCGGAAAAGAGAGGAACACCTGTGGTATCGTATCTAAGACTTTCCGATAAGCCGATAGTTGAAAGGGATGAGATCTACCATCCAGACTATGTAGTCGTCTTGGATCCAACCGTCATAGGCCCAGTTAAGGTTGAGGCTGGGATAAAGCAGAATGGGATGATAATTGCAAACTATCCCAAATCCGCTGAGGAATTGAGGAAGGAATACTTCAGCGGTCTGAATTCTGTAAAGATAATTACGTTAAACGCAACAAAGATGGCAATGGATGTCCTAGGAAGACCTATTACCAACACAGCAATGGTAGGTGCCTTTGCTGGCGCAACAAAGTTGATAAAGCTTCAAACTCTTAAAGAGACCATTTTTGAGTGGTTTGAGGAGAAGGGTGAGGAGATAGCCAAAAAGAATGCCGAGTTGGTTGAAATGGCCTATAAAGAGGTGGAGGGAAAGGTATGAGGATTACACTCGGAGCCGTTTCCAAACCGTATTCTGCATTGAAAATGAAAACAGGTGACTGGGGTACTCATTGGCCGAAGATAGATGAGGAACTATGTACTGGCTGTGGGACGTGTGAGATGTACTGCCCAGATCTTTGCATAGAACTAGTCAAGGTTGGTGAGGAGAAGGTGAACGATAAGGTCAAGGAGATTAAGAAGGCGAGGGTGAACTACGATTACTGCAAGGGTTGCGGACTCTGTGCTGAGGTTTGCCCCGCTAAGGCAATTACGATGGAGTTGAAGGAGATTTATAAGGTGTAAGGTGATTTAGATGGTCAGAAAGGTTGTTAGAGGTTTTTATGCTGTAGCTTACGCCGTAAAGCTCTGCAAGCCA
>CAZBFC010000080.1:0-4503 GCA_964491095.1 uncultured archaeon
TATCGAACTCTTGAACGGAAACGGTAATTTAACCATTAGGGATATCGCTAAAAATCTGGGTATTAGTTATCATACCGCCTATCGGCATATCATGGATCTCGAAAAAATCGGAATCGTAACAGTAAGTAATGGATCGGTTAAATTAATAGTGAGATAATCATCGCAATTCTTTATTCCTAGCTTCAACAATAGGTCTAAGTTTAGATAGACCTACTTAAGGGCAATAAGCGCATTTAAAATTTTGCATTCATACATTTCCAGCCATTATCAGATTGACTTCTCTATAATCCAAGCCGAACTAACCAGTGCTAACATCATGACCAAAAGCGGACTTGCTGTAATTGTCTTATACAACGATCTACTCTCCTTAACGTAACGTAATGCAAAACGATGATGAACACCCATGAGCGGATGAATTCACTGATGAATCTAAAGTTTTATTATTAGAAAATTATTTAAATCCTAATTCTCTTTTTAAATACTTCCTTTCCACCATCCCAGCTTATCGTAAGCTTTGCATCCACATAACCCTTACCTTTGATCTTTAATCCGTCGAAGAAGCTAACTGAGATTTCAACTCTCTTCTCAATACTGCTGTTTGGTTCCATATCTCCAACTGGGATGATAAGTTTGTCCTTCCCGTTTACCTTTATCCTATCCTTGCCTACAAATAGTTCGAGTGTTACAATCACGTTTTTTGCATACCCATCGTCGTTAACCAACCTAGCCGTAACAATTCTGCTCAAAGTTCCGCTTTCCTCAACTCGAACGATTTCAATTTTAAACCTCCGTGGTTTTGTCTGTTTAATCAACCTTGGCTTTTTATCTACATTTACCTTTTGCTTCTCCGCAATGGGCTTGGGTAGGATCAATACAGAGGAGAGTATTACACCAAACAATATAACCAGCACGATAGGCTTTAAATTCATTGGATGTACCTCCATGCGGGATCATTTACTTATCAGCCTACCACCAAGTTCTAATCTTAAGTATCAATTAAAGACACCTCAGACCGTCGTGATTTCATCACGTTTCAGCACGGCTCTCCTTCATCATCGGCCCAATGACTTTTGGTGTCTTTGCTAAAATATATTTATGCTTGACTGCTAAAGGTCAACGATGAAAGCCTCTGCCCCAGCAAAGATCATCCTCTTCGGCGAGCATGCTGTAGTTTACAAGAGACATGCTGTCGTTACTGCGATAAACCTTCGATGCTACGCGGAAGCCAAGAAGAGTACCAATATTAAGATCATCTCACCACTTGGCACAACCGGCTTGGATTTCAAAGTTCACCCATACGTTTCTTATGCAATAAAAAGATTCAGTGAGGTCAAACCGATAAGTGGAGTAGAAATCAGGATTGAAAGTGAAATTCCGATCGCTTCCGGCTTGGGAAGTTCTGCAGCCGTAACTGTGGCTGTTCTGAAGGCTTTAGACGGAGAATTCGAAGCCGGACTGAGCAATGATGACATATTCGAACTCGCTAGAAAGGTGGAGTTGGACGTGCAAGGGATTGGAAGCGGAACGGATCCTTTCATAGCTACATTCGGTGGGGCTTGGTTGATTCCAGACAGAAAGCCGATAAAGATTGGTAAGGTTAAGTTGCTCGTAATAAATACAGGCGAAAGCTCGATAACGGCTGAGATGGTCAGAAAGGTTGCTGAGCTTAGAGAGAGACACCCAGATATTGTTGAGAGAATTTTTGATGCAATCGATGCAATTGCTCTTAGATCCATTAGACCGTTAGAAAAAGGAGATGTCAAAACTATTTCAGAGCTGTTCTTCTTAAATCAATGCATGCTTAAGGCAATAGGAGTTAGCACGAACAAGATCGATGAAATTGTTGAAAGATTAGCCAAAATTGGCATATCAGCAAAGTTAACTGGAGCAGGTGGTGGAGGCTGTGTTATAGGGATTAGCGGTGATGATGAGTCAATTAAAGAAGCTATAGAAAAATTTAATGGATTTTTGGTTGAAGCTGGTGCCGAAGGAGTTAGATTTGAAAATTAATATATAATTAATAAAATTAATAATAACTAAAAATTTCATAGGTAAAGTTTAAATACTCGTCTGACCAAACTCGATGAAACAAATCGGAGGAGTTGGAATTGGCCGAGATTACGGAGGTTAGAATATATAAGACAAAGGGAAATGGAGCAGTAAAAGCGTATGCATCTGTGAGCTTGGATGGAGAGTTTGTCGTAAAGGGAATTAGAATATTGGAAAATGAGAAGGGACTTTGGGTGAGTATGCCGAGTAGAAAGAATAAGGATGGTACATATCAGGACATATTTCATCCAACAAATAAAGAAGCAAGAGAGAAGTTGGTTAACGCAGTTTTGAAGGCGTATAGAGAGCAACTGTAGATTTTGTGATTTTATTTTAAAGTATAATACTTTGGATATTTTTTAGTCTTATAATTTTAAAACTTTATTTTATTGTAAAATATTGTAAATTAGCGTATTAAGTTGGAATATACTTTTCTATAAGTGTGCAGATCAAAGCAGTAGCGATACCAGCAACAGCCATTTTTGTTCCAGCCAAAATTAGATTTTCCTTAGATAGCTTTCCGATGTAGCTTCCTATTGTAAATAGGAGTAAAATCGTAAAAATTATTGCTAGTATAAGTGCATTCATCTTACTAATTCCGATAAAGAGAGACAGTATAAATGGAATTACGGGAACCACTGACCCGATCATCGTAGCAACGCCGTCCATTATTCCGCTCATAATTGTCGATTTGAGCATATCCCTATATAGTTCAGTCTTTCTCAATTGAGGATAAACCACCATCGCCTTCTGAATCTCAGCCAACTTCCTTTCAGCTTCAGATTTTTCAGCGGTGAATGCTCCAAGTATATTTGAAAGACCGTTTGCAATTCCGCCACCGATTCCAGCCGCTATTATTATCCCAACACTTGCACCTTGAGCGCCTATGACCACTCCAAGCGTTGAGAGGGAACCATCTATAAGACCTCTGAAGAGGTATCGTTGCATTTTAAACAACTTAGGCCATCAAACGATTTAACCTTTACCATTAACCTTTTTAATTAACTTACAGATTGCTTGTTATGGGTAGGGCTTGGAAGTTTGGAGACGACATAGATACGGATGTAATCATTCAGGGAAAGTATCTAGTTATAAACGATCCTAAGGAGCTTGCAAAACACGTTTTTGAAAATATCCGCCCAGAGTTTGCAAAAGAGGTAAAGCCGGGGGATTTCGTAGTTGCTGGGGAAAACTTTGGCTGTGGTAGTAGTAGGGAACATGCTCCACTTGCCTTGAAAGCTACTGGAATAAGAGCTGTTATAGCAAAATCCTTCGCAAGGATATTCTTCAGAAATGCGATAAACATAGGTTTAATGGTTTTAGAGTGTAATACGGACAAAATAGATGATGGAGATGAACTTGAAGTCAATTTGGACAGAAGTGTTGTAATAAACAAAACGAAAGGGGAAGAATATCAAATAAATCCGATCCCAGAATTTCTGAGACAGATTATGGACAAAGGTGGTTTGATAAACTTTGCAAGAGAATTGTACAGAAAGGAGGTGGGAAAATGCTAAGTGTAAACGAATTAGCGCTAGATGTCGTTGAGGACATGTTAGATTATGAGGAGGAGTTGAACGTAAGGTCAAGAAAGTTCAGCAACGGGGCTACGGTAATAGATTGCGGGGTTAACGTCAAAGGCGGTTACGATGCAGGAATAATGTTCGTCCAAATTTGCATGGGGGGTCTGGCTGGAGTCAACATTCAAATTGAGGAGATAAATGGAATCCCAATTCCGTTCGTTTGGGTTTACACGGATCATCCAGCTTTAGCATGCTTGGGTTGTCAAAAGGCCGGATGGAAGATCGAACTGGACAATTTTAAGGCTATAGCAAGCGGCCCTGCAAGGGCTTTGGCTTTGAAGCCAAGAGAGACTTATGAGCTAATAGGTTATGAGGATGACACGGACTATGCTGTAATTGCGCTTGAAGCTGATACGTTGCCGAACGCAGAGGTGATGGAATACATTGCAAGGGAGTGCGATGTCGATGTTGAGGAAACATACGCTGTGGTGGCTCCAACCCGTTCACTGGTTGGAAGCATCCAGATTTCTGCAAGGGTGCTTGAAACAGCTCTGTTTAAGATGGTTCAACTTGGTTACGATCCAAGACTTGTAAGAAATGCAATCGGCAGAGCTCCTATTGCGCCGATTATGGAAGATAACGTAAAGGCGATGGGAGCGACTAATGACAGCATAATATACTATGGAAGCGCAATTCTTACAGTTGATAAATACGAGGATGTTCTTGAGAATTTACCCTCAGAGAAATCATCAGTCTATGGAAAGCCATTCTATGAGATATTTAAGGAGGCCAGTGGAGATTTTTACAGGATAGATCCAAACGTGTTTGCACCAGCTAAGGTGGTAATTAACGACGTTTCAACTGGAAGAACGTACGTTCATGGTAAACTTAACGCTGAAATCTTACTCAAATCTTATGGTTTAATATGACA
>CAZBFC010000081.1:0-9390 GCA_964491095.1 uncultured archaeon
CGGATAACCTTCGTAAACAGGTTATTCTTGTTTATCTTTATCGTAAATCTTACAGGCTCCTTCACTTCGGCAACTACGGCATCGGCATGCTTGAATCCGCATTCGCAGGAGATCGATGTCAGTAAAACCTTTCCAAAAAAGGGGGTATCGTACGTAGTCATTACAATTCTAAGCTCTCTCCCACAGATCGGACAGCTGAACATCCTACCTCCTTACCCCCCTTATCTTGTTTCTGTCTACCTTTATACCCGTTGGGGTTATTATTATGTAATCCTCACCAAGTCCTACGATATCACCGTTCACATCCTCAGCTAGAAGCCTCAAATCCTTTAAAACTCTCTCAAACGTCAGTTTGTCATGCTTTATGTACGCTACATCTGCAATTACGATATTCCCTTCGTATATCTGTCTTCTAATTTCTGGAATCTCATTGATTCCAGTGACTTCAGCCACCTTTATGTACGTCGTACCTTCACTCTCGATCTCAGCTTCGTATTCGCTTAGATCAAGTTCCTCGTACTCTTCAACGGGAACCTTATCTGACTTTCCCAGGAGTTTTTCAAATATCCCCATGTTATGCCATAAGGTATCAAAAATATTTAAACTTACTGACCTCCTTCTCCGCTAGAACGGAGTCTATCCATCTAGCTCACCATCGATTGCAGGTTTCGTAGCTACCATCTATGGAGATCTAAACGTATCGATAGATGGTGTAAAAAAAGGGTTTGGAGGAAAGCTTTAGCCCGTAAGGTTAGTGAGTCCAATCCAGAATCCTAGCTTCGGGCTTGATCTTCTTTACAGTTGCTTCAACTGCCTTCTTAATCTCTTCAGCATTAGGACATACGAAAGCTTTTCCGACTGGATAACCTTTGGTTATGCATGATGAGATGGCTATCGTGTCTGCTCCCTTCTCAAGCAGGGCTTTAACCTTGAAGCTGACCTTCTTTCCTGGACAACCCCCGCAGGTCATGAAGCCGACTACGATAATTTCCTCCTCCACACCTTCAAAAGCCCCCTTCTTTTCTCTCATAGCCTCAAAACAGCTACTTCCAGGGCAGTTCTCCGCTACGAGTTCACACCTTATGACTCCTACCTTCATGTGGATTGATAAACGTGGATAATTTAAAAAGTTTTTGATTTATTTGTAAATAAAAATTTTATCAAAAAATTGAAATTTAAATTTTACTTACCGAGTTCCTTCTTAAGCTCCTCAATTCTCTTCTTTATATCCTCGAGCTCAGCTTCGAGATCCTTTCTGAATTCTTCAAGCATCTCAAGTTCTTCTTCTCTGGTCAGTGGATAGGGTGGCTGGAACCACCATGGATAGAAGTACGCCCATCTTATCCATCCTGGCAGTCCAGTTGCCCAGAACCACCATCTCCAGCCCCAACCTCTTCCCCAGCCCCAAGGCATCTACCACCACCTCCAGCCGTACCTGTACCTTCTACCGTATCTCCTTGCAAATCTCCAGCCAAATCTCCAGAATGCCAACCATCTACCACCGAATGGTGGGAAAACCCATCTGTTCATGAATCCTGGAACCGGATAGCCAGAGCAGAATCCAGCACCTCTTCCGGTTCTTGGACCCCAGCCCCAGGGGCCGGTTCCGTCACCCCAAGGCATATTGAATATGTATTCAAAAGTGGATATTAATTTTTCGGTCAGCCTAAAATTAGACACCAAAAATAAATAAAAAAATCTTTAATGTAGATTTGGAATTATAATCGATAACGCTATCGACAGAAAAACTGTGATTGCGAGGGTCCTAACTATCAATATTGAAATTTCTTTGCCCTTCTTTCCCTTAAAAATTGACATAAGCGATTCCTGAAAGACCCTACCACCATCGAGCGGAATAGCTGGCAGACAGTTGAACAGTCCAACGTAGAAGTTTATCCAACCGATCCAGTATAGTGTATTCAGCAGGTAGAATATGATGTTTCCAAGATCTCTCCAAAAACCGATCGGTGTGAAGTAGTTTAGCAATTCTCCGCTAAAGCCTTGGAACATGAAAGGCATGGCTATTACATACAGCCAGCCCCTAACGTTTACGAGTTGAGAGGGTATTGATTTGAGATTTGCCAAAAGTCTGTCCGAGTACCCCAAAACCATACCGGAAAGATAATCTCCACCGATCAGCACACCCATAAAACCGTGATCTCCCTGAGGAGATTTTGTAAGTGTTATGTTAACTGTTCTAATCGTCTTTCCGTCATACACCGAAACCGCTATAGTTTCGTTGGGTTTTGTAGCTCTCATGACATTTACGAAATCCTTTAGCGTTGGAGTTTTAACATTGTTAATGGCAACAATGACGTCTCCTTTCTTAATTCCCGCCTTCTCAGCCGGATAGTCATCGATAACACCAGCAATGTAAACTCCGGCAATCTTCTCAAGCTTCAAAGTTTTTATCTCCACTCCCTGCCTTATCTTAAGGGTAACGACATCATCTACCTTTAAGGCTCTTTCAACGTCATCCTCATTGTAAACGTTGATTCCGTTTATACTCAAAACAACACTTCCATTTTTAACATTCTCAACGTTTGAACTTACAACAACCACATGTGGTTGTAAAAATCCCAAAAAGTAAAAAAATGTAGAGAAGGCAATAAAGGCTACTATGAAGTTGCTGATAACACCTGCCGAGAAGATCCTGATCCTTTGAATCCTCCTTAGTCTTTTCTCATCCATCAATTCACTTTCATCTGGCTCTGCAAAACCACCTATCGGAATCAAAGCCAAAAGAACACCCAAAGCCTTAACCCTAACTCCCTCCACCCTACACAGTATGGCGTGGCTAAACTCGTGAACTATCAACGTCACTATCAGACCTATCAAACCCCAAACAAACGGTATAAATTGATTTATTCCGGGAATTAGTAGAGCATTCCTTGGATTTGTAGCTGGAGATGGTTTCGGCGGACTTGTAACCATTATGTAATCCATCATCAAAATCAATGAGAACATGAAGGCCATTCCAGCAAAAACAGCCGGAATACCCAACGTGGCAATTACTCTCCAAAATTTCTTTGGTTTTGATATCTTTTCAAGGAATTTTAAACCCTTTGTTGTTCTGATCATTAAAATGGGTCCTATTGCCGTTATGTTTCTACGTTTTAGAATGTCCTTTCTCTTCAGAATCTCGACCACTATCCAGTAGGTTCCAAATACGATTATCGCAAGTATTTCTAGTTCACTCAAGCCCAAGTTCATCCTTGACATCAATCAAACCTCTTATTGCAATTTCATAAAGCTTTGGTAGTTCGATGCCCAACCTCTCAATCATCCTAATTCTGTTTCTATCACATCCAGCTGCAAAACTCTTCTCCTTAAACTTCTTCTTGACGGTTTTTAGTGTAACCTCCGTGATTTTACCACCCTTGACGAGAGCACATGCTATTATCAACCCGGAAACGGCATCGGCAGATTGCAAAGCGATTTCAACCGGCTTTTCATAATCGCTGAAAAGCGTATGGTTGTGTCTCTTAACGATTTCGCAGATCTCATCATCAAGCCCATGCTTCTTTAAAATTTCGGCTCCGACTATTCCATGTTTACTCATATCACCTTCAACCATCTCATAGTCGATGTCGTGCAAAATACCAATGATCTCCCATCTCTGCTCATCTTCTCCAAGTTCCTTGGCAAGTTCCCTCATTATAGCTCCAACTGCGATGCAATGCTTGATCAGCTTTTCGTTCTTCACGTATTGCCTGAGAAGATTTAAAGCAGACTCTCGATCCATAGCAGGGGGATGACAATTCATCATAAAACGATTTCTAAGACGTAGTAAGCAAGGGCCGAAGTTAATGGAACGGTTAGATTATCGTTGATATAAAGATTGCCAACTTTTTCCAGCCTTTCTGCTAGTACTCCTACGGCAATCGCTATCAATGCTGGTGGGGATATGAGATTGAGAAAGTAGAGTGTGAATGCTGAAGAGAGGAACATTCCAAATGAGGCCACATTCTTACCCAAGCTGAAAAGATGCTTCAGAATTCCAGATATACCATCGCCCAACGATCCGACAACTATCCCAACGAAGCAGGCATCTCTTGGTAGCAGAACGGTGATCGTAAATGCTGCAATACCGAAATGTATGTACGCTCCAATGCTTCTCTTTTCGTATCCTCTCAACAAGAATTCGGGAAGGATTTTGTATTTATGTCTCAGGATTTCTATAAAGGTTGCAATGGCGGTGATGATACCAACTGCCATTATCATACCTTCTCTGCCCAAAATGTCGTAGGCTGGAATGTAGATTAAACCTAGAAGGTGTATGAGCTTTCTGAAAATTTCACTGTGACGCATGACCCACTTTTGGCTTGGAGACCTTTATCCTTTTGCCCACTACGCTACAATATTTAAACAAGGAGATTGAAGATGTATCTATGGAGAAGGTTCAGGTGCTTGTTGAGGCATTACCGTACATCAAGGAGTTTTACGGTTCTTGCATGGTCATAAAGATCGGTGGACATGCGATGGTGAATGAGAAAATTTTGGAGAGTACTATTAAGGATATATTGTTATTATATTTTGTAGGTATCAAGCCAATAGTCGTTCACGGCGGCGGGCCGGAGATAACCGAAAAGATGGAAAAGCTGGGAATTAAACCGAAGTTTGTCGATGGACTTAGAGTAACGGATAAAGAGACCATGGAGATAGTTGAGATGGTTCTTGACGGTAAGATAAACTCCAAGATCGTAACGACGTTCATCAAATACGGTGGTAGGGCTGTTGGATTGAGTGGTAAGGACGGACTACTCATAATTGCCAAGAAAAAGCTGATAAAGAAAAAGAAGAACGGTGAGGAGGTTGTTATCGACCTGGGTTATGTCGGAGAGACGGAGTATGTAAATCCAGAAATTCTAAGAATCTTAATCGATCACGGCTATATTCCGGTGGTCTCTCCAGTTGCAACCGATCTGGAGGGAAATACGTACAACATAAACGCTGACATCGTAGCAGGAAATATAGCCGCTGCTATGAAGGCCAAAAAGCTCATAATGCTTACAGATGTTCCTGGAATTCTGAGAGATGTCAAGGATAGATCTTCTCTTATCTCAAGGATTAAGGCTGACGAGCTTGAGAGTATGCTCAAAGAGGGTAAGTTGGTTGGAGGTATGATTCCGAAGGTTGAAGCTGTTTTAAAAGCCCTTAGGGGAGGTGTGGAGAAGGCGCATATTATAGATGGATCCAGGGAGCATGCGATTCTGCTCGAGCTGTTTACAAGGGAGGGAATTGGAACGATGGTCGAACCGTAAACGATTTTTAATCGATTTTTTATCTTAACTTTGTGAAATCCAAAGGATACCGCTTTGAAAGAGAGCTTGTTCACATGTTTTGGAGTAGAGGTTTTGCTGCAATAAGAGTTCCGGCCAGTGGATCTATAAGTTACCCTGTTCCGGACATAATAGCGGGAAATGGGAACAGATACCTTGCAATAGAGGTTAAGATGAGATCGAATTTACCGGTTTACATTTCAAAGGAGGATGTTGAAAATTTGATCAAATTTTCGGAAACGTTTGGTGCTGAGCCGTTTATTGCCGTTAGGATATCTAATATGGGCTGGAGATTTTTGGGTCTGAAAAACCTTAAACAGACCAGGAATGGTTACAAGATCGACGATGATGTATTTTACTCGGGTTTAGAATTTGACGAACTTGTGGGCAACGTTAAGCAGAAGAAGCTCTTTGAATAGTTTTTAGTTATCAGAATTTTTCGACCTCCATGATCATAATAACTTATTATTATTAATTTCAAGAAATTCATAAAGCATTTAAGTTGGATAAAGTCTTAAGCTGTTAAGGTTATAAAAAATAATTGCAGGATGCATAGGGTTTGAATAGAGACAATTTCATACAATTTATTGTTTAAAATTATTTCGAAACGTTTATTAGGTTTTACGATAGTTTCCCAATTGACGTAGCATGAAAAAATAGAAAATATTATATATGCTGCCGTTAATGACGGCATTGGATACGGAGTTGTTGGAGGTGAAAGTATGGCGTTGTTGAAGATGCCACCACCGCACGGTGGTGAGCTGGTTTACAGGGTTGTAAAGAAGAAAGATTTCGCTGAAAATATGGCCGCTGGCTGCCCGACGTATGAACTCAAGCCAACGACAACACCGGATGGGACACCCATAAGGCACGTTTACAGAGAGATAATGTCCGTCTGTTATGGATTCTTCAGCCCAGTTGAGGGTTCAATGACTCAGAATGAACTTGAGAGGGTTCTGAAAGAGAGGAGACTTGAGAGCGGATGGGTATTCCCGTATCCGATACTCTTCGACATAAGCGAGGAAGACTTAAAGGCTTTGGATGTTAAAGAGGGAGACAGACTGTTGCTGTTGCTTAAGGGTCAGCCGTTTGCCGTGATGGACATTGAAGAAATCTACAAGATCGATCCCAAGGATGTAGCTACAAGGACATTTGGAACTCCAGAGAACAACCCAGAGGTTGTAAGAAAGCCGTTCGATGAGAAGCATCCCGGTTGGTTGATCTACAGATGCATGAATGAGTATGTACTAGCTGGTAAGTGGACGATCATAAATGAGCCGAAGTTCAAGGAGCCATACGACAGGTTCTGGATCCCGCCGGCTGAGTGCAGAGCTATAATCAAGAACGTCAAGAAGTGGAGAACATGCATCGCCCACCAGACGAGAAACGTTCCTCACGTTGGTCACGAGATGCTGATGAAGTGCGCTGCCTTCACTGGAGACGTTGAGCCGTGCCACGGAATCCTTGTAAACGCCATCATCGGAGCTAAGAGGAGGGGAGACTACCCAGATGAGGCTATATTGGAGGGTCATGAGGATGTTAACAAGTACGGATACATAAAGCCCGAGAGGCACATGGTTACGTTCACACTCTGGGACATGAGGTACGGTAACCCGATCGAGTCTCTGTTGCATGGAATCATCAGACAGAACTTGGGTTGCACGCACCACATGTTCGGTAGAGACCACGCAGCAGTTGGAGACTACTACGACATGTACGCAACCCAGATCCTATGGACCAAGGGTATTCCAAGCTTCGGATTCGAGGCTCCGCCAAACGAGGTTGACAAGGGTCTTAAGATCCTTCCACAGAACATGGCTGAATTCTGGTACTGTCCGATCTGTAATGAGATCGCATACAGCGGAAGCTGTGGACACACGAAGGAGAAGCAGAAGTTCAGCGGTAGCTTCATAAGAGGTATGGTTGCAGAGGGAGTCTTTCCGCCAAAGGTCATCTTCAGGCCGGAGGTTTACAAGGTCATCGTCAAGTGGTGGAAGGTCTTCGGATATCCGTTCGTGAACAAGAAGTACTTGGAGATCAAGAACAAGGAGTTGGAGGTTGACCTTCCACCGATGGAGATTCCAAAGGCGTGAGGTGATTGAAATGGTTTACTACATTGGTTTGATTTTGGATGAAAAGAGACTGGAGCAGATCAAGGGAACACCGTTGGAGGAGAAAGTTCAGAGCCTCTTCGGTGGACAGCTCAAGATGCTTGTAGTTGAGGTACCAGAGGACAAGGCGGATAAAATCCTTAAGGCCTTTGACAGGGCAAGAATCGACTCGAGAGGGTTCCTTGAGGACCTTCCAGTCGCTTTTAAGAGGGCACTGTTCGAAGAGGTGGCAAAGGCCAAGTCATTGGACGTAATCGACAAGGTTCTAGAGAGACTACCAGAAATTCAGGAGGCTGCCAAGAAGGAGGACGAATATATACCTCCACCCGAAATCGAGTAAAGGTCATCGACGAACGCCTTGAGATCGAAAAAAATAGTAAATTTTTTAAATTTTTAGACGATGTAGGGTTTGAAGAACTTAAAATTTGAAATTTTAGAAGTTGGAGGTGGAGTAAATGCCAAGTTATGTAAACCCAGAGAAGTGTGACGGTTGTAAGGCATTGGAAAGGACAGCATGCCAGTACATCTGCCCCAACGATCTGATGGTGTTGGATAAGGAGCAGATGAAAGCGTACAACCAGGAGCCTGACATGTGCTGGGAGTGCTACTCTTGTGTAAAGATCTGTCCACAGGGTGCCATTGAGATGAGAGGTTACGTGGACTTCGTTCCATTGGGTGCCCAGTGTACGCCGATGAGAGGTACAGATGCAATCATGTGGACGATAAAGTTCAGAAACGGAAAGATCTTGAGATTCAAGTTCCCAATCAGAACGACTCCATGGGGTTCAATCCAGCCGTATGAGGGATTCCCAGAGCCAAGCCTGGACAACCTGAAGAACGAGTTGCTTGCTGGTGAGCCACAGATTTTGGATATGGATAAGCTTCCTGAGGTTAAGAAGAAGGCGTAATTTTAAAGTTTTTGTTGGAGGTGTTTTGAATGGCGGTTGAGGTATATAGAAATATAGAGACTTACAAGCCAGAGGATGTACAGGATGTTACAGTAGAGACCGACATCCTCATAATCGGTGGTGGTTTCTCTGGCTGTGGTGCTGCATACGAGGCAGCATACTGGGCCAAAGCTGCTGGATTGAAAGTGACACTTGTAGAGAAGGCGGCAATTGAGAGGAGTGGAGCCGTAGCTCAGGGTCTGTCAGCTATCAACACGTACCTTGGATTGTCCGGAAGAGCTCAGCAGGTTGGTGACAAGCCGAACACGATTGAGGACTACGTAAGATACGTAACCCTTGACATGATGGGTATCGCAAGAGAGGACTTGGTTGCAGACTATGCAAGACACGTTGACGGTACGGTGCACCTCTTCGAGAAGTGGGGATTGCCGATCTGGAAGGACGAGAACGGTAAGTATGTCAGAGAGGGTAGATGGCAGATAATGATCCACGGTGAGTCATACAAGCCAATCATCGCTGAGGCTGCTAAGATGGCTCTTGGTGAGGAGAACATCTACGAGAGAGTATTCATAACACACCTACTCGTAGACAAGAACGACCCACAGAGGGTTGCAGGTGCTGTAGGTTTCAGCGTAAGAGAGCCGAAGTTTTACATCTTCAAGGCTAAGGCTGTAATCCTTGCAACCGGTGGTGCTACGCTACTGTTCAAGCCAAGAAGCACTGGAGAAGGTATGGGTAGAATCTGGTATGCAGTGTTCAACACGGGTAGCGGTTACGCAATGGCAATCGAGATCGGTGCCCACACGTGCCAGATGGAGCACAGATTCATACCGTCAAGATTCAAGGACGGTTACGGACCAGTTGGAGCATGGTTCCTGCTGTTCAAGTCAGTAGCTACGAACGCATACGATGAGGTCTACATCGAGAAGAAGGAGACGATCGAGCCGTACAAGCCATATGCCGATGCTGTACCAACGCCAACACCATTGAGAAACCACCAGATGCTTGTAGAGCTCATGGAGGGTAGAGGTCCAATCCTCATGAGAACGGAGTGGGCTATCAAGAAGCTCAGCGAGGAGGGTAAGGATC
>CAZBFC010000082.1:0-4663 GCA_964491095.1 uncultured archaeon
CCCTACGGTGTAGTTAATCCTACTCTCAAGATCTCTGGATCCAACTTAGCCGTGATCCCTCAGTATAATTACTTGAAAGTCCCAACGATAAGAATAGAATATGGGGTCGTTGCTGTGGGTCCAATCCCACTCAACAAATTCATAACGAACGATACGATCTTTATTCCTCTCTTTAGAGGAAATCTCAGCTAGGGTGGGGACGTTGCTTGCACAATTCACCTATATCCGGTGAGCGCCGGTGGTAGTGGCGTAATAATCTCCAATTATACTGCGGGAAACATAACGATAAAGATTCTCAGCCAGCTACCCGTCAGCTTCTGGAGGAGTGTAGTTCCGTCTTGGGTTTATGTAACCACGCAGAATGTGAATAACACGACCTATGTCGTTTTCCAGCTCCCACCCAAGCGTTACAAGCTGATAATGGGTATAGCCGGGTTGGATAGATCGAGTAGGCTTCCACCGGATTATTTATATCCGGTATCTCCCATTTCTCAGACCAGTCCTTGTGGGATTGTTGTTCAGGCAAGGGATGTTTTAAATAATCCCGTTCCCGGCGTGCAGGTCACGTTTACGAGCACGTCAGCGACATTGTCAACGCTTAGCAATCTTACCCTTGTCAGTGGGAATACGATAACTGTAACGACTAATGAGAAGGGATACGCAAGTGTTACGGCTACGAGTAGCTTTACCTCGATTGTGAAAGCGTATCTGAGCGATAGATCAGCCTTACAGCCTTACGAGGTTGGATTTATAGTTTCGGGGTGATTGCGATGGAGATCTCCGTAGCTATAAGGAGTTACGTTAAGCAATTTTTAAAGTACTACGTTCCAACGAAGTATCCCGATTACATTGTCAGGGATTATGCGAAGCAATTTGAGAGCGCTCACGTAACGAATCCCTACTCTCTGCTGAGAAAGATTAGTTTAGCTTCAACCTTAACTTGTGCCTTAGTAGCAGCTCTACCTCTTTTAATGTTGCTCAACGCTAATTGGATCCTTGCAATGTTTACATACCTAATTATGGCTCCCTACACGTTCAATGCTATTTTGAAAGGTGTTTTGTCCTATCAAGAGTCAGTGGTGAGGGAGAAGATTGATAGGGATATGTATTCTCTCATCCTAACGTTTTTGGGATTTGCTAGAGGGAACTTACCGATTCTGGAGAGCATAAAGAGTATAGCGAACTCGGACTTTAGTGAGGAACTGAAATACGAGTTCAGGAAGATATACAGTTTGGTTAAGTATGCTGGGAATTCCTTGAGATCTGCGATTTTAGAAGTAGCCCTTACTACGCCGTCAAAGCAGTTGAGCGATTTTCTAAAGGATTTGAGTGGAGTTTTCGAGGCTACGAGCAATCTAATCGAATACTTGGAGAACAGGCTTACGACATTAAACATCACGAGGACTGTAGCTCTGAACGAGTATTTGGAAAGGTTGAGGACGTTTTCGGAGCTTTATCTTTTCATGGTTTCATTTTTGAGCATAACTTTAGTTGTATTCGGACTCTTCAGGGCTACATCTGGAGGAGGACTGACACCCGTTCAGATAGAAATATTCTCCGTTACCGTGTTTCCGGCAATGACTCTCCTTCTGATCCTACTTGTCCATGCGAGGAGTCCTGAGAAGGAGTTTAAGAGGGTTTTGGGGGATTTTGCAAGCGCCTTGGTTGGAGCGATATTCATTCTTCTCTTCATCTCTGTAATCCTCGATTATTTTGCAGGGATAGATTTGAGGCTTCCGGTGCTGATACTCGTGACAGTTTTGTCTGCTTTGGTGCTTCCAATTTGTGAAGGAAGATTGAAGTTTGAGAACGGTTTTGATAATGAGTTAATCATATTTGCGAATAAGCTCATGGCGAATTTGGAGAGCAGGCCACTTGTTAGGTCTATTCTTTCGATAAATTCCAAGGAATTCGCATACATGGGTGACTATGTTAGGGATTTGCAGATAGTGATTCAGACTGGAGAACCGATGCCCAAGGTTTTCGAAGATCTGCATAGGAACGCTCCGACGTTCATGAGTAAGGTTTTCGCGATGGTCATGAGCAAGGTGCTGTATTCTGGTAATCTCGTCGAAGCTATGCACCACATGATCAGCGAATTCCATAATTACCTTAAGTACAAGCAGACGAGAAGTAGTATCACGAGAACAATCGGATCAATCCTAATCTTCTGCTTTATCGTCATATGTGCAATCCTACTATTGATTAACAACTATCTAGTTCCATTGCTGAATGTGCCCATCCAACCTTCTTCCTCGTCGCCCCTCCTGAACTTGAACATGCTGAGTAAGGAGACGATAATGGAATGTAGAAAAGTTTCAATTTCGATCATGTTCACCCTGCTTGCTATAACTCCCTTAGGAATCACGGCGATCGATGGTGATGTGAGAAAATACTTTAGGTACTTCACACCCCTCGCATTGCTGTGCATAGTGCTCTTCTGGACTATCAACTCTGGAATATATCTGTCCATATTCCGGTAGCTGGACTAGCTCACCAATGAATGCTTTCTGAAAGTGTAATCCTAAATCTGCCATAAGGTTCAAGTATTAAGATGAATAAGTTTAATACATGCCGGTAACTTTAACAACGAGAGTTGACGATGAGCTTGCGAAGCTAATCGATGAGATTGCAAAGGAGGAGGGGATGGACAGATCGACGGTTATGAGGAGATTTCTGGCTAAGGCAGTGAAGGACTGGCTGATTGAGAAGAGCTTAAAAGATTACGAGGAAGGGAAGATTACGCTGTGGCAGGCCGCTGAGAGATGCGGTCTGACCTTATGGGAGATAATCGAGGAAGCTAGGAAGAGAGAGATTCATGTTCCTTACACGCTGGAAGATTTGAAAGAGGATATTGAAGGGTTATGATCGTTTCTAACGCAACTCCTCTCATTTATCTTGCCAAAACTGGAAAGCTTGAGCTGCTCAAGATCTTTGGGGAGGTCGTGATCCCGGAGGAGGTAAAGGTTGAAGTCGTTGATAAAGGTAAGATGTTGGAGAAGGCCGATGCTTACGTGGTTGAGAATGCCATTAAGGAGGGCTGGATTAGAGTGCTGAAAGCTGAACCAATAGATGCACCAATAAAGCTCCATCCAGGAGAAAGAGCCGTTCTCTCACTTGCAAAGAAGCTTGGAGCAGAAGAGGTCTTGATTGACGAGAGGCCGGCAAGACTTGCTGCAAAGCTCCTCGGTTTAAAGCCAAGAGGTACAGTCTATGTCCTGTTGAGAGCCTTAAAAGAAGGTCTAATAGATTTAGACGAGTTCCTTAACACCCTCAGCGAAATGATAAAACATGGTTTCAGGTTGAGAGAGGATATAATAGTCGAAGCGATAAAAGAGGCAAAGAGAATTACCAGTGGGAGAGCATTAGAGGATTAGTGATAATTTCTGTTTCTTCTTAAGTCTCAAGAAATGCTTCAAAATTACTTAAAACACAGTGTTTGTTGCTCTAATAATAATAACGAAGCTTGAAGATCTAAAAATCTCTATTTAACACCTCATTAACCTAACCTTTTCTTTCTCTCCTCTAATATCTCATCCAAGCCTATTTTCAGTTTGAGTATCTTTTCTTCCAATTCCTTACTCTTGAGTTCCGAAACTTCTAACCTTAGCTCTTCGAGTTCCCGTTTGATCTTCTCTATCTTATCATCGATTTCTTTGGTAAACAAATCTCTTAGCACTTTAAGGCAGTTCCAATAGTCGTATGCTGCGGCCAAGCTAATGTTAAACCGCTCAGTTATTTCTTTCGGAGATTCGGGGTTTAATTTGGCTATTTCTATCAACCTCCTGAAGGCTTTGCTCCTAATCATATTCTCATATTGTGAGAATTCCCTTATGACAGTCTCTCATATTATGAGAAGTCTTACCTAACCGATATGCAGTTAATCGCTCGAAGGTTAGATAAGAAAAGTTAGAGGTTAATTTGTTCAACTTGGATTTGTTTGATCCTCTGAACTATTGCTTTAGCTTTCTCCTTTTAGCCTTTAACCTTACTATAATGATGCCTCCATCTTGTCTTGGTGGTGGCATATCAACAATATTGTGTCATCACCGTGGTAAGGTATTAAGTCTTTTTTAACCTTAGCCCTTACTAATGATCAAAGATGTAATTCTCAAGGTTACTGGAATGAAATGTGTAATGTGTGCAAAGGCTATTGAAAATAACATAAAAAGATTGCCTGGAATTATTGACATTTCTGTCAATTTCGCAAATGAGACAGCTCTTATTAAGTTTGATCCGTCTAAAATAACACTTGAGAAAATAATAGAGGCAATTGAAAGCATGGGATACAACGTTATTAGAGAAGAGAAGGAAGTAAACGTAAAGATTGGTGGTATGAGTTGTGCAATGTGTGCTAAAGCCGTAGAAATAGCTCTAAAGAAGCTAGAAGGTATAAAAGATGTTACAGTAAATTTAGCTACTGGAAAGGCAAGAATAGTCTTTGATCCCAATCTAACGTCAATTAAAGATATTAAGAGAGCTATTGAAAGTGCTGGTTACGAGTTCATCGGTATCGAAGAAGCAGAAATTTCAGAAGATAAGCACGTAATCCAGCTTAAAAAGAGATTTGCCGTTGCAGCGGTAGTTGGCGCTGTTTTAGTTACCCTCACACACTTATTACCCTTTAAAATTCCGAATTTAGCGTGGATTGAGCTAATTCTCG
>CAZBFC010000083.1:0-4200 GCA_964491095.1 uncultured archaeon
GGGTCCCTCATCGAGCTCAACCATCGCGACGATGTATGGTACCTCCCTATCGTAACCTATAGGGGCAACGTACGTTACGGTGTAGCTGACGATCTTACCCTTGCCTGAGAGCTCAACCTTCTCAAGGTTTCTGCTCCCGCAGCCGTTCCAGGTTGACTTTGGGGGACACATGATCTCTCCGCAGTCCTTACATCTAACTCCCATCAGTTTACCTTCAAGAAGCCCGTCGAAGAACTCCTTAAACATGTTATCACCTCCTATGGACACTCAATATTATGTTCACCAGTGTACCGAAATCTCCGCCCAAGGTGTCAGTTATAGCCGTCTCAGCTTCAATCTTTACGAAATCCAATTCTCCTCTAAGGAGTTTCACGGCTGAGTAGATTTGAGCGGTTCCAGTAGCTCCGACCGGATGACCCTTACCTATCAGACCACCGTCGGGATTTATCGGGATCTCTCCGTCGGCCCACGTCAATCCCTCCTCAACTGCATCGGCTCCCTTTCCATATTCGAAGAATCCCATAGCTTCGCTAGCTATAACCTCAGCTATCGTGAAGCAGTCGTGGATGAATGCGACATCTATGTCCTTCGGAGTCATTCCAGCCTCCTTGTATGCCATCTCAGCCGATCTCTTTCTCGGTAACGCTTTAACAACATCCCATCTCTGCCTGAAGAGACTTCCAGCGGAAGCTTGGCCGGCACCTCTTACATAAATCGGTTCATCTATTCTGTCCTTCGCAAATTCCGCTGAAGCTATTATCACGGCTGAAGCTCCATCTGTCATCGGGCAGCAGTCGAACAGCGTTAATGGGGAGCATATCATCCTGGAGTTGAGCACATCTTCAACCTTCAGATCTCCGAACTTGTTGTAGAATTGAGCCTTCGGATTTTTTGCTCCGTACTTGTGATTCTTGATCGAAACGTGTGCTATCTTCTCTCTAAGCTTCTCAAGAGGTATGTCGTAAACCTTCGCGTACATCCTCGTTATGAGTGCGAAGACTCCAGGAAACGTTAAGCCTGAATTAACCTCATAAGCGGAGTCCAGAGCGGTGGCCAGAGCTCTAGTACCGATAGGTGTTCCGGCTGAGTGTAGCTTCTCAGCTCCTCCGACAAGAACACAGTCGTAAATTCCGTGTTTAACGGCCAAATAGGCCTCTCTGAAAGCCAGCGAGGAAGATGCACAGGCCCCTTCGAATCTATACGCCGGAATACCTCCGAGTCCGATCTCGTCAGCTATGAAACCTCCCAAGTTTGCTGCTCCGTCCGTGATCTCTCCAACGAAGTTTCCAAAGTATATCGCCTCGATATCTTTGAGTTCTATGTTCGAAGAATCGAAAGCTTCGAAGAATGCTTCAGCAAAAAGCTCTGGTAGGGTTTTGTCTGGGTGCGAGCCGAACTTAGTCTGCCCAACGCCCAACACAGCCACGTCCCTTTTCATTGATATCTCCAAGCGATTCGAGGAAATAAAAATTTTCATTCGACTTTTGACGAATGTATTAAGAAAGATAAACTCAGACGACCAACATCAAGCTATAATGATAAAGAAGGGTAAGCCGTACAGCGATGAAGAGATAGCTGAAGTTCTGCATCCCCTCGTTAGGGAGTGGTTTTTCAGTAAGTTTAAGACGTTCACACCTCCGCAGAGGTATTCGATAGTGGAAGCCGTAAGGGGTAACAACGTTCTCATAACATCGCCAACCGGAAGTGGAAAAACCCTAGCCGGCTTTTTGCCTGTCATAAGCATGCTTGTCGATCTGGCAGAGAAGGGAAAGCTTGAGGATAGGGTTTACTGCGTTTACGTTTCACCGCTTAGGGCTTTGAACAACGACATAAAGAGAAATTTGGAGGAGCCTCTTAAGGAGATATACGAGCTCGCCGAAAGGAAAGGTATCGAGTTGCAGGAGATCAGAATAGCCGTAAGAACCGGAGACACACCACAGGATGAAAGGCAGAGACAGCTTAAAAAGCCTCCACACATCCTGATCACAACACCCGAAACCCTCGCCATAGTTCTGGCTAGTCCAAAGTTCTCACAATACCTCACGGACGTTCGATACCTCATCGTCGATGAGATACATGCTATGGCCGAAAATAAGAGAGGTACACATCTAACGCTTTCGATGGAGAGGCTAGAAAGGTTGCAGAAAGGTAAGATGGTCAGAATAGGGCTTTCGGCTACAATTCACCCCCTCGATGAGGTTGCAAGGTTTTTGGTAGGCTATGAGGATGGTAAGGAAAGGGACTGCATAGTCGCTGATGTGACGTTCGCGAAACCCATGGATATTAAGGTTATATCGCCGATAGATGACTTCTTCTCAGCTTCGGCTGAAGAGATATCTCAAAAGCTTTACAACCTGCTTGCGGAGTTGGTTAAATCCTCTAGAACGACTCTAATCTTCACGAACACTAGAAGTGCAACTGAAAGGGTTGTTTACCATTTAAAGAAGATTTTGAAGGATTATCCAATTAAAGCTCATCATTCATCGCTTTCGAGGGAAGTTAGGCTTGAGGTTGAGGAGGATTTGAAGGCCGGTAGGCTTAAAGCGGTTATCAGCTCGACAAGCCTGGAGCTCGGAATAGACATCGGATATATCGATCTCGTAATCCTTCTCGGTTCGCCAAAGAGCATAAACCGAGCTCTGCAGAGGATCGGAAGAAGTGGACACAGATTGCATGAGG
Organism: uncultured archaeon; assembly: GCA_964491095.1. Taxonomy (GTDB): domain Archaea; phylum Halobacteriota; class Archaeoglobi; order Archaeoglobales; family Archaeoglobaceae; genus WAKM01. The sequence goes on from CAZBFC010000083.1 coordinate 2,680, forward strand.
TGAGCGTTGGGAGGATAGTCGTCGTCGATCAGGACGATCTGGTTGAGTGTACCGTTCTCGCTAAGGAGGCGATTGAAAGGAGGTTGGATAGGATCCACATTCCGAAGAAACCTCTGGATGTTCTCTGCCAGCACATCGTTGGAATGGCGATCGAAAAGAAGTGGAAGGTCGATGAAGCTCTTAAACTCATCAGAAGGGCGTATCCATATAAAGATCTGACCAAAGAGGAGCTGATAGATGTCTTGCGATACCTCTCTGGTAAATATTCGGAGCTTGAGAAGGAGAAGGTTTACGGCAAGATATGGTTTGACGAGGAAGCTGAGGAATTTGGCAGGAGAACAAAGCTTCTAAGGCCGATCTACTATCTTAACGTCGGAACTATTCCGGATGAGGTTGCCATAACCGTCATAACTAAGGATGGCAGATTCATAGGAAAGGTAGAGGAAGAGTTCGCTGAAAGGCTTGTTAAAGGAGACATATTCGTTTTGGCTGGAAGAACATTTAGATTTTTGGGTTCGAGGGGTATGAGCATAATAGTAGAAGAGGTGGAAGGGGAGAAGCCGACGGTTCCAAGCTGGTTCTCCGAGCAACTACCTTTAAGCTACGATCTAGCATTGCGAATTCAGAAGTTTAGGGCTACGATGGAAGAGATGATCGAAAAAATGCTGAGAGAGGAGATCGAAGACGAGGATATCATCAGATTTCTCATGAGGGAGTACAAGATCGAATGGAAGACCGCAAGGGCGATATTCAGGTACTTCTTGGAGCAGAAGCTGTTCAGTGAGATTCCAACGGATAAAAAGCTTGTAATCGAGGAATTTGAGGAGGATGGAATGTTTTACTATGTATTTCATACGCTAATCGGTAGAAGAGCGAATGAGGCTGTTTCAAGGGTCTTTGCATATCGTATTGGTAAGATGAAGGATTGCAACGTCCAGATCGCAGTAACTGACAACGGATTTCTGCTTAAGTTGCCCAAGAAGCTTGAAGAACGTGAGATTATCGATCTATTCGATTTAAGGAATTTCAGAGAGCACTTAAAGTTAGCTTTGGATAAAACTGAGCTTTTAAGGAGGAGATTTAGGCATGTGGCCGTCCGATCGTTCATGATTCTGAGGAATTATCTCGGTAGGGAAAAGAGTGTTTGGAAGCAGCAGATGAGTGCTGATGCTCTTCTCAAACTTCTAAAGAAGTACTTCCCAGATTTCCCAGTGCTTAGAGAAACGTATAGGGAGATCATGGAAGATTACATGGATATCGAAAACGCTTTGGATTATCTGAGTAGAGTTGGGAAGGAGATCGAGGTTAAGATCGTTAGAGTTTCTCATCCGAGCCCGTTCGCATTGAATATGTATTTGGTCGGTGAGGAGGATGTAGTTTTGATGGAGGATAGGAGAAAGGTGCTTAAGATGTTGCATGAGATGATCTTAAAGAGTATTGAAGAGAAGATTACGTGAATTTAACTCGCTCGAGCAAGTTTGATTTTTATTTCTTTAATCTATTAAAATTATTACATCGCTG
>CAZBFC010000084.1:0-7674 GCA_964491095.1 uncultured archaeon
CAGCGGTCATAGATGACGATTCGAGCAGGATATCAAAACAGCTGATTTCCCTGATTGCATCGAGCGATGTGCTGGATATACAGTACTGGCTTGCAACTGAGAGCGAAGCAAGGGAGATGATAAAAACGGAAAGATTTCAGTGGCGTTGCACATCCCCAAAGGATTTCAGGATGACTTTTTAAATGGGAGCGCCAGTTTGATAGTGCTTGTGGATGAATCTAACTTCAACGTTGCTGTTACGACTCTCAACTACATTCAGAGTATCGCGTACAGGCTGTCAAAGGAGATGAATGGCGAAATAGATGTGGAGCAGCGCTACATCTTTACGACGAAGACAAGGTTGATCGATTTCATAGCTCCGGCCATTGTAGGTGTGATAATTCAGATTCTGGGACTGATTCTTTCTTCAAGCTCGATTGCAAGGGAAAGGGAAGAAGGAACGCTTGAATTGATCCTTTCGACTCCCATAAGGAGTTTGGATTTAATTCTCGGAAAGTTTCTGAGCATAACCGCGCTCATAGTTATCGACATCCTTAGCGTCATGCTGATAGCCCACTACATCTTTGATGTAGAGGTGAGAGGGAGCATACTTCTCCTCTTCTTCGTTCAGCTCCTATTCCTGACGGGTTCGATTGGTTTGGGGCTTGTGATCTCATCCGTTTCGGCAACGCAACTTCAGGGGATACAGGCAAGCATGCTGATCGCAGTGGTGAGCATATTCCTCTCAGGCTTCTTCTACCCCCTTGAAAGCATGCCGGAAGCTGCTAGAATTATCGCCTACTTCATACCGTTGACGTACGCTAACTTCGCGTTCAGGAACATCATGATCAAGGGTAACGGGCTGGATGTAGTTTATCCCTACGTTGGTGTTCTTGCCCTCTATACCTTCTTCACGGTATTTCTGGCTACTCGCCTTCTTAGGAGGAGTATGGGTGGTGCTTCATGAGAGGGTTATTGGTAGTTCTGGCCGTTTTGCTCCTGGTAACTTTGCCCGCAAATGCGGTAATAGCGCACGATGAGCCTGAGATAGATGCGTACGTTACAAGCAGCGTTGTACCTGCAGGGCAGACCTACCCGATGCAGATCGTTGTGGTGAATACCGCAAAGCACGAATGGGCAGAGAGGGGAAGCATCGAGGAGGAACTGCTGTTCAACGTAAGCCTTACCGCCTATAACGTTACCCTATGGCTTGAGGGAGACGAAGGGATCGATGTAAAGACTGGACGGATAAGGATCCCCGTACTACCACCGGCAAGCAGGACTGTGACGTTTCTGATAAGCGTATCGCCAGATGCAGTAGGAAAACATACGTTAAAGCTCCACGTAAGTTATGAGAAAGTCAGAGTCATTGATGTGAGTGGAAACATCTCGGAAAGCTACGATGTATCTTATTACTATGAGAAGGAGGAGAAGGTTATCCCGATAGGGGTTGAGGTCTGCCAGTCATCAAAACCGATTCTCAAGGCATTTCTTGTCAGATCGAAGATGTATAAGAACGAGGTTAGTCAGCTGGTTCTCCAAATCGCCAACGAGGGATATGGAGTTGCGAGGAACGTTGAAGTTAAGCTGAGTGGAGATTTGGTTGTCCTCGATCCTAAAGTAGCATACGTGGCGACGATTCCTCCATCGACATCGGTTCCCGTATCCTTTAGCGTTAGGTCAGACAAAGAGACTTGCATTGTAAGGGTGGAGATGAGCTACAAATACTTCGACGGTTTGAAGTGGGTTAGGGGGGTCGATGAGGATACGATTCAGCTATCCTTCAAGCCCTCGTCTGCTGCCATCACGATATCGTGGGGAGACAACGAACTGGTAAGGGGACAGAAAGGTGTTCTTGACCTATACTTTATGAACTCTCTGAGCTATCCCGTCTCGGCTCTCGTAATTCAACTTGAAGAGCCTGATAGTGTGGACTTAAAGGTTGACAGAATTCTTGTGGGAGTCCTCAATCCTGGAGAGGTGAGGGCTGTAAAGATTCCATTCGAAGTTGATGACGAGGCTAAGTTTGGATACAGAACGATTAACATCAGCGGAACATTCAGACAGACCATATATCCATCTGCTGAATCTTTTCACGCTCTAATTCCCATCTACATTAAACCTGAGCCAGACTTCGAGATCGTATGCGACCAAGTTGTCTATGCGGGAGAGGACAACCAGATAGTTGAGGTCAGGATTATAAATAATGGCGGAGATGCAAAAGATATCCACGCATTTTTGAAACCAAGCCTGGGCATTCTCGTTAAGGTACCCGACGCCTTTATAGAGAGTCTGAAGAGCGGAGAGAGCAAGACGTTGAAGTTCAAGGTGGATGTTGACGAGGATGTCATTCCAGGCACTAAGTACAGAATAGCCGTTGAAATAACTTCGAAGGACTTGAAAGGGGATGAATGGAAGGAAACGGAGTACTTCTATGTTAGAGTTGAAGAGAAGAAGGGCTATTGGTACGTATTGGCTCTAATTCTGATCTTAGTATTGGTAGCCGTTGTTGTGTACAGAAGGAAAAGACTCAAAAAATAATTTAAATTTATTTAATTTATTCTATTTTTAAATAAATTATTTGACATGAATATTCAACAATATAGCTGTCCTATACTTTGGATGACTACATCCTATCTTATGGAGTGATATTCTCCTTCTAGAATCTCATTATAGCTATATCTATTCTATTTCAAGGATTTGAAGAATAAATTCAACAGTAATTCGTGTTCCCTTAATTACCAGCTTTCTACCACAAAGCACAATATTAGCTATTGTATGTTCCTGAATTGATAACTACGTCAAACTCAATCATCATAACTCCACCAAGAATTAACATCTCAAATGTTTATAAAGTTTGGCACTTTGTGGATTATACATAAGGACTAATTAAATGAAGCAAAAATTTATCAAAATTGCAATTGTATAGAGTTTATGGTGTATACGATTAAGCTCAAAGGTAAGTTTGATTTAAAGGAAGAAGATGTGCTTAAGTTTCACCCATGGGTAAAACCTCTCTTAGAAGAGATAAGGGATAAGGGGTTAAAATATAGAATTTCAAATATTGATGCTGAAGTTCTTGTCGAGCTCGATCTTGATAAGCTTACGTTAAATCTTAACTACTATCCACCTCGCATTGAAGAATTTGAAGAAGAGGGAACTTACGAGATTTCAGCTAAACTTGGAAGTGAACCTCCCGCCTTTATGAAAATTCTTTCAGTCGAATACTTCGAAATTGATATCTTGACGAAGCATGGCTGGTATGCTGTTGAAATCGATCCGTTCGAAAAGAAGGTTGAGAGAATCTGTAATGTTCTGTGGAATTTTGGAAAAGAGAGGCCAAATAAGTTGGCGGAAGCGAGAGAAATTTATGAAGTTGCAAAGTGGCTTATCGAAGAGAAAGGATTTAAGCCTGCAGACGATTACGTTATGAGTACATACAAGAAACTCATCGATCTATTTGAAAAGCCTTATAAATTTACAATAACGCTTGAACTCACCGTTAAAGACATGAATATGGTGCCGAGTTGGGAAGAATTAAAAAGAGAGCTGTGCAACTTTTTCTACGAAAGAGGTTTACTTGCCGAGCTGAAAGAGGATGGAAAAGATTTGTTCAATCTCTTTAACAAGCCTATACCTTAATTAAGATTGCTCAAATATTTTCATAACATGAATTGGCTAAAGTAGACGTTTGGAATGTAGCCTATATCAATGAGTATCCTGCAATATTTCTTTGCTTTTTCAATGTTCTCCCACTTTCCTTGGAAGTAGACGAGTATGAACTCAATAACTATTAAACGATGTCTTCAAGGAAAATAACATCGAAATCTTTTTCAATTTGCACCATGGTAAATTTTAGTTTTCCTCTACGGTTTTAACGTTTCCTCTCAGGAAATCTATCAAAATGCCAGTGTCTAAACAGGGAACATTCAGGTGCTCCACCCCTCTTTGGAGATTCTTTGAATTCTCCCACATCTTCATTGCTAACATCTAAAGAATAGGCGAGTTGGAAATCTCATTACGGTCTTCCAAACCGAATGAAATCTTAGTTTTTTGAGAAAAGTGATAGGCTTTGATAGATGAGACCTAACCTCAAAGCGGTAAAATTTCTGGTCAACTGATCAGAAATCTTATAAATGATGTAAAAAATCATTGATCCAGTATCTCATAGATCTAGAACAAAAGAGCAGTCAGAAAGATAAACTACTTCAACTATCTGATAATTATGAAGGAAGCTAAGTTGTATCGAAAGGTTAAGGATCACATCGTCTGTCAACTCTGCTGGAGATTCTGCAAGATCGAAGAAGGAGAAACAGGATTCTGCAGAACCCGAATCAATAGTAACGGTAAACTCTACACGCTTACATACGGAAATCTGAGTGCGATGGAAAGTAGACCTATGGAGATAAAGCCATTCTTTCATTTTAAGCCGGGTAAAACTACTCTAACCTTCTCAACCTACTCCTGCAACTTGGATTGTCCGTGGTGTCAGAATTGGCATCTCTCGAAGGTCGAACCGCCGAAGGTTTATAGAGAAGTCACACCAAGAGAGTTGGTCGATAAGGCAAAGCTCTTCGGCGATATAGGACTCTGCGCCAGCTTTAACGAACCTACGTTGCTCTTCGAATTTCTACTGGATGCGTTCGAAATTGCTAGATCAGAGGGCATGGTTAATACGATCGTTTCGAACGGTTTTATGACTCCAATGGCTTTGAAGATGCTCAGAGAGGCCGGATTGGATGCGATGAACATAGACATAAAGGGAAACGATGAAGTTTACGAAAAGTACTGCGGAGGGAAGGCTAAATTCGTTTGGAAAACAGCTAAAAAGGCAGTAGATCTTGGAATTCATGTCGAGATGATAAATCTGATCGTTACGGATGTGAACGACAGTGAAGATACGATTGCGGAGGTAATTCAAAATCATCTGAAGTACGTTGGCCCTAAGATACCCCTACACTTTACGAGGTACTTTCCAGCTTACCTCTTCAAAAATCCTCCAACTCCAATAAGCACCCTTGAAAAAGCAATAGAGATGGCTAAAAAGGAAGGTGTGGAATTCGTATACATCGGAAACGTCCCAGGGCATAGGAATGAAAATACGTTCTGCCCGAATTGCGGAGAATTACTCATAAGAAGGTATTCATACAGAGTTCTGGAAAATAAGATCAGGGATGGAAGATGCCCAAACTGCGGATACGAGATCTACGGTGTGTGGTAGATATTGTGTTAGAGAATGTCGCTATGCGAAAGGATGGAGCTTGTAAATCGCTGTGTTAAATACAACGGAAGGAGCTGATCCGTCCCATTAATGACCTTCATAGCATTAGCTCTTGATTTCCTTTATAATCTCTTCAATGGCCCTTGGAATCGCTTTTCTGACACTTTCAGAAATCTCCAACCCCTCTTTCACCCTTTCAACCTCGATTCCGATTATAACGATCTCAGGCAACTTCATCACAGATTTTGCGATGTTTATAACTGAAATAAAATCCACATCGTGCATTGAAATTATTCTACCGCTTTTAAGCTCCTCTGGCCTAATCCTAACTACATCTCCAGGCTTTCCAAATCCCTTAACCGCATCGACAACTATCACCTTATCGTAATCAGCTATGATGTTCAGAATGTCAATGCCCATCGTTCCGCAGTCGTAGATATCGGCTTTAACGTTTAACCTCTTTAGCTCGTCGACTACTGCTATGCCAACACCCTCATCCCCCATAAGGATGTTACCGATTCCAATCACGGCAACCTTCATTTTACATCCTCTCTAGAGGCTCGATTCCAAGCAGTTCAAGTCCATTTCTGAGAACTATCCTGGTGGCATCCACTATTGCCAATCTGTGCATTCTAAGCTCGCTCTCAGCCTTAAGGACGGGATGATCCCTGTAGAAGTCGTTGAACATGTTGGCAACCTTAAGCAGGTATTCGGCAAATATGTTGGGTTTCAATTCGTTCACAACCCTCTGAACGATGTATGAGAACTTCGAGAGCAAAACTACGAGCTTCCTTTCCAAGGGTGTGCACAGTTCACCACTGAACGCCAAATCCGGCATACCACTTTCTACGGCTTTCCTCAAAATCGAGCAACATCTAGCATGTGAGTACTGGATGTAGGCGGCTGTTTGCCTTTCGAAATCCAAAGCCTTCTTCCAATCGAACACCATCTGCTTCTCCGGAGCGATCTTAACGAAATCGAACCTTAAAGCTCCAACGGCAACCGATCTCGCTATGTACTCCTTTTCTTCCTCACTGAGTTCCTTTCTATCTTCAACTATCTTCCTAGCCTCGCTGTAAACCTTCTCTATCAACTCATCCGCCGATATGAACTTACCCTTCCTCGTGCTCATCGAACCCTCCGGTAGGGAAACGAACTCGAAGAAGACTATTTCCGGTGGTTTCAATCCCAACAGCTTGAGTATATCCTGCAACTGCCTTCCAACGAGCTTATGATCAGCTCCAAGCACGTTTATGAATCTCTTGAAGTTTTCGTTCTTCCAGAGATGGTATGCGAGATCCCTTGTTATGTACAACGTGGTTCCGTTTTCCCTCCTAACGACGACCTCCTTCTCGTAGCCCAGATCACTTAAATCGATGATCCAGGCTCCATCCTTCTTTAGCAACCCTTTCTCATCGAGCATCTTCAAAATTCTATCTACATAGCCGTTCCTTACGAATTCGGATTCCCATATAAATTCGTCGTGCTGGATGTTGAGCTTCTGCAGTGTCTCCCTTATTCCAGTCAAAGCCAGCTCCACAACCTCTCTGAAGAGTTTTACGGCCTCTTCATCTCCCTGCTCATATTTGATCATCAGTTCCTCAACTTCCTTTTCAAGCTCTGGATTCTCCTCAAGCTCCTTGTTCATCTTGATGTAAGCCTCGACGATGGCATGATCCGGCTTCTTCGATCTGTCGATTCCGAAACGTTTGTAGCCCAGAGCCGTAATTGCGATCTGTCTACCCATATCGTTGACGTAGTACTGAGTTTTAACCTTCAAACCTGCCTTCTTCATTATCCTTGCAAGAGTATCTCCTATTATCGAGTTTCTGATGTGTCCTATGTGCAGGGGCCCATCTGGATTGGCCGATGTGTGTTCGATTAAAACCTCACCCTTAAGCCTTGGAGAGCCATAGTTGTAATCTTGATCGAGTATAATGTTGATGGTGTCTTCCAAAAATTCCTCACTCACAAAGAAGTTGATATAGCCATTTACAACCTCTATACTTCCAACGTAATCCCTCGGCTCAAGCTCTGCAACTATCTCCTCAGCAACTTCCTGTGGACTTCTCTTCTGCTCTTTAGCGAGTTTGAAAGCAATTGTGCATGCAAGATCAGCGTGATCACTTTCCCTAACGAACTTTTCATCAACCTTAAGCATCTTCAAAACTTCCTTCTTAAACCTCAGAAACATATCCTGAGATTTAAGGATGGACTTAAATCATTTTGGTGTTTGTGTACATCGATACGGATGGGTAAACAGATATCCTTTAAATTATAAAACTTTTAGTATACATGGTGAATCAATCGTTCTTTAATTGAAATTTTGAATAAATTATGATTATGATTGTAATATGGCTTGAAAAAGATGGTGTCAAAACGCATCCATGTTCGTAAATATCGTCACAGTTTCACAAAACAACAAACATGTCTTAACCTTTATATATCCTCGATTTAAAATTTTGTTAATGCTG
>CAZBFC010000085.1:0-6587 GCA_964491095.1 uncultured archaeon
AGGCGACATACTCACGATATACTTGGGCAACAACTACCCGGTCAGGCTGATATTCGACGTTGCGGACGGGAGGCTAAAGGTCGAGTACATCCTCGCCCCAAGAATCGAGGCTGAATGAGGCCGTTTTTACCAATACTACCATTTTTAGTTAAATATCCCTTTTTGAAGGTTGCAGGACATTTTTTAAAGTTTGAGTTCGGCGATATCGATGGAGCTCAGTTTTCGGATCGTGAGGCGGAGGAAGAGGGAAAAAGATGGGTAGAAAGCGTGCTCAAGGGAGAAAAGAGAGATTTCAAGCGTGAGAGAACGGAGTTCCTATGCGAGATATGCAAGGGGAAGCACTGCGGGGAGGGCGATTGGATAGATAGGTTCAAAAACTGCGCGTACACCGTAGGCTCGATCGAATACTCTTCCCTTTTATCCAAGGCCAAAAGGGCGGTGTTGGCTTACGTGTTCGCGAAGATGATACTGTCCGGTTTAGACGAACGTTCCAGAATAAAATTCGCGGTTGAGGAGGCGAGGAGGTATAGGGAAATGCTGATGTACGAGAGTGCGGAGTTTCTTAAGTTCTTCGCTTGGGACTTCGGAGTAGATCTCAGGGTGGTGGGGGATCAGTTCTGGGTGGACGTTGTAGGATATATAAGGGGGGCGGTTAGGATAAGGGCGGAGGAGTGGAAGCTCGTGAACAGATGGCTCGAAAGAGGTTACGTCAGGCTGACCAGAAGGGAGTTCGTTAGGCTGATGGAGGAGTACATTAGGGATAGGCTTGGAGAGAGCGTGGGGGTTAGGTTGAAGGTTAGGATGGAGATTCCTAAGGGGGAGGTCAAGGCGGAATGCTACCCACCTTGCATGAGGAGGATCCTCTACGATCTCGGACACGGTCTTAACGTACCGCACTCAGCGAGATTCGCTATAGCTTCCTTCCTACTCAACATAGGAAAGAGCGTGGAGGAGGTAGTGGATGTATTCAGAACCGCCCCGGACTTCGACGAAGATAAGACGAGATATCAGGTAGAACATATCGCCGGGATGAGGGGTAAGGGAGAGGAGTACGTCTGTCCATCCTGTGAAACGATGAGAAGTTACGGAAACTGCTTTCCCGATGAGGGTTGTGAGGGTATAAATCATCCGGTCAAATACTACTTTAGATGCGTTCGCAAATCGAAAAGGAAGTCCCGTCGAGCTTCAAAGAGTAAAAGTCGGTCGGAGGACTGAGAACGTTCTTCTTTATCCTTATCCCCCTCCTTATGCTCAGACCTTCAACAACCTCTTCGAGTTCTATGACTACATCGGAAAGATCTTCGAGCATCGCGAGAGTTCTGTTGTCCACGAACCTCTTGTCTATACCCATCACAGTCGTAACCTTGGAATCTCTAAGTATGTGGACTATGTCCGAGAGGAGGGAGTAGACCTTTCTTGGATCGTGCAGGATCAGCAACGGATGTAGGATGTCTATCAAACCGAAGTTCATGCTCTTCGCAAGCTCCTTGATCGTATGGCTTATCAGAAACAGTTCGTCCAAATTTAGTTTTGAGTTCCTGTCCGATGTCGTTATGGTTTTGAGCTTGGAAACGTCCGCACCCCTCGCCATCAAGAACCTCCTAACGTCCTCGGCGCTCTTCCTACCGGAGATCATGAACGAATCCATACCCCTCTTCAAAGCTTCGACTACGAAGTTAAGGGCGAGAAGATCGCCTACGCACGACACCGCCTCTATGAGCACGACCCTTCCCTCCTCCACACCCCCTCCAAGCAGTTCGTCGAGCTTTGGAACACCGGAAGAGAGCATGATCATCCCTCGAAGAGGGTTTCAGTCCAGAACACCTCTATTCCTCCATGTAAGATCTTGTAAGGTCTTACGTTTTCGTCGAAGGATGTACCCCTCATCTTCTTTATCCTTATCCCCCTCACTATCTTTCCCTTGTCCTCCAACGTCCTCAACTCTATGACACCACTCACCATAAAGTCTTCGGCGCACTCCTCTATTCTCTGAGAAGTTACTATGGACGTGACGTTGAACTTCCTCAGGAGTCTGAATAGAAGGAGGATCTCCCTTCTATACTCCACCTCGTTCTTCGATGCTATTTCGAGCATGGTTATGGGATCTATCACAACTCTCGTCGGTCTTATCTCTTCGAGCTTGGCTTCGAGCACGGATTTCAAACCCTGAACGTCTGGAACGAGATTTTCAAAGAACATATCGCTGAATATGCTCTTATCCCCTGTGGGTGAGGCGTCGATCATATGAAACCTGTCGTCGTTTATGTCGAGTCCTATGAGATGCATGTTCTCCCTCACCTCATCGGCCGACTCTTCGAGGGTTATGTAGAGAACGTTTTCTCCCCTCCTAACGCCCTCGAGTAGGAATTGAATCGAGAATATGGTCTTTCCACTTCCCGCCCTGCCCTTGACGAGGTAAGTTCTGTTGGGTATTAGCCCGCCCCTGAGCATCTCGTCGAGTCCCTTTACGCCGGTGGATATCCTCATCGAATCACCCTTCTCCATCATTAGTGATACCATGGGTTATAAAACTTAGGCGATTTCGAACCAACCGTGTCCGTAGCTCGAACGCTTTCCTACGTGGGATAGAATGCTGAACGCGATCACCTTTCTCATCCTCGCCTTCAACTTTCCCGAATAAGTTATATCGCCCTGAAAGAACGTTTCCTCCTTACCCTTGTAGAGAAAAGTTCTCCTGCCGAGATCCAACGATAACGTCGTTACTCTCTCCGCATCTCTAAGAGCGTTTTTTACATCCAAATCTAGCTCCGATCCAAGATACTGATACCTTATGGCCGAATACTTTCTAAGCATGAAAGTGAAGAGATCTCTAAAGCTCGGATCTGCTATTATAGTCCCATTTCTCACGAGCCTGAATGGAGTCAAAAATCTTATCCTAAAAACCCTTCCCAATCTCAGACGTAGATCTCCATCTCTAACGTAAACTTTAGAGTCGAAGAACTCTCCATCTTCGAAAATAACCCCTCTCTCCCTTTTGAACGGATTGTCAACCGTGATCCTTTTTATTCTCATCTCACCCCTTCGATCGCGAAAACCCAAACCCCACCTGCACATCGAATTTACCGCTTGAACGATATGATGCTCGTATTCCATTGCATCTCCGTGAAGCACGATGGAGAAGGTAATCGTATCTCCCCTCTTGTATATCGTTCTCTGCTCCAACGGAGGTTTTATGACGTAAGGCTTGGTGTAGTGCATGTTTTTTCTCAAAACTATACCCTTGCTCTTAGCTCTGAATAGGTAGCCGTAAGGACATTTGAACATCAGGTTGCAGGAGCTACAATCCTTGTAATCGTTCACACAATACATCCTTCTGAGATGAAATCCAAAGGTCCCTCTTACGATGTTTCCCTTCCATCTTGGAAGCTCGGCGGGCTTTAAAAATTCGAGTTCGAACGTATAAACTCTCGCGATCTTCATTTTTCCGTTCGTTCGATAAGAAATTTAAAAAAGTTTGTCCCATGAACGGGAATCCCTGCGGAGGATGAGAGCGAACATATCGTAGCTATTCTCTCCGTCAGTTTCCTTCAAACCGGATATGACGTTTACTCCAACAACGATTCCGCAAGCTCCGTAGCTTCCGCTATGAGGGGTTTTCTCTTGACGATTCTAATTAATCCCATTCCCTCCAGAGACGAGATATGCCTCCTTATCGTGCTCACATCCTTTCCCAAAGCCTTTGAGAGCGATTTAACGTCCTTAACCCCTTGAGCTATCAGCTTGAGTACTTCGAGCTTTTCATCGGTTAGATTCTTTCTTATCTCGTGTATTCGCAATAGATGTTGGGGAATTTCTATTAAGCCTGAGAAGTCTTCGAGTTCTATTTCCAATTTAACATTCCTCATAGGTTTCATCAGGAGTGCGAACAGCACTATAATGGCCAAAGCCCTCATACCACCGCTCAGGTTTACTATCAGGTTGTAGTCCTTGAATTCGTCGAGTATGCTCATGACATTTTGTATCGCACCCATTGGATCCTTCACGTCTATCTGTATCAGCCTGACTTCAACGTCGTAGGATCTCTCCACGAAAGCTTTGATCCACTCGTAGGCCTTCTTAACTCTCTCCACGAGTCCGGCGGTTAGTAGGATTATTACATCTCCTTCTCCAATTCCATGCCTGAGTATCGCCCTACAGCAGAACCTCTCGTCGAAGCCCAACGTTAGGATTAGTGCGGTTTTCATCTCGATGAACGTTGTCGGAATTCTATTAAAGGTGTTCGAAACTCTTAAGTAAGTTTAAACGATAACGATAAGGGACGACGTTTACGAGAAGTTGGTCGCCTTGAAAGGTGATGAGTCTTTCAGTGAACTGATAGAGAGATTTAGGGGGAAGGAGTATCGAAATATTAAGGAAAATTAGAGAAAAGGTAGAGCTGACTTCCGAAGAGAAGAAGGTTATGCTTCAAGAGATTTACTCGAAAAGGGCTGAGAGAAGACGATCGTTTTTAGAAGACGGAACCTAATAATGCATTAATTCTGCATTATATTTTGAATAGTGCAATTATTTATCCATTTACAAATTTAGAGGTAACGAAAAAGCTTTTATATGATTTTGCATACTCAATGCCATGGAATTTGCAAAAGACATAGCTGAAGTCTTAGCGGTTCTGATAGCTGAGAAGGGCAATTATACATACGTTGACAAGTTAGGATACGCCCCATCAAAGGATTTGGCCGTTTATTACATCAGGGAGGCGTTAAGGGATTTACATTCTTTGATCAACAGTCAAAGATGGGAGAATTCCAAGGCTAAGGAGAGGGCTAATCGGATAAATTTTGATAGGGTGGAGAGAGGGATCCAAGATTTGGCTAAGCTCGACGATAAGAAGAAGTTGAGAGAGATTACCGCTCTAATTTCAGCTAAGGCTCTTTCGATTTCTGCCACTCTCATGAAGGAGGGTTGAGTATGTTCGTTTCGATAAGAGGAAGGGTTTTGGTAAATGTAGAAGCACTAAACATGACAGAAAGTGTCGGAAACTACGTAAAGCATAGAAGGGTTCCAGTTATAGTCCCAGAAACTTATACGACATACTTCGTTCCGGCTATAAGTGGTGAATCTATCGCTCACGGATTTCAGGAGGTTTTGGCTGAGGAAGCTAAGAAAAATGATTTACCGGTATGTAAGCTCTGTGAGAAAGGGATATTCCTAAAGAGTACGAATGAAAGTGTATTTAAAGAGGCTTTTGGGCAGGATCCGCCAAAGGATGAATTCCAATTCGAGAAAACCGTAATCAGCAATTGCTTGGTTGAAGATATTGGAGGATTCTTGTACGCTCCGAGGGCTGGAGGAAACGTGAAGAGAACTTCAAACTTCTACACCGGATACATGATTCCTACGAAAGAAGCTTTGGAGAACGTTGTCATTGAACCGCAGTTGCATTCTAGGTATGCTCTGGGTACTCCTCCAGAAATCATGAAAGAGCAAGGACAGATGATATACTACGTTGAACTATCATCAGCCGTCTATACATTCAGCTTCGACTTGGATACGAGATACATAGGTAAAGCTACTTTCGTTTACGATAAGGCTGGTCAAGATGTCGTGAATGATAGAAAGAAAAGAATTGGAATAACATTGGATGCTATACAGAAGTTCTTGATCGAATTCACGTTCGGTGCAAAGAAGACAAGGTTTTTGCCAGTGGTTGAGTGGGAGTCGTTGGTTGTAGCTGTTAGCGATGACGTTTGGACGGTTCCAAGCCCGTTCGCTAAGAATTACGTAGAAAAGGCCGAAAAGAAGATGCAGAAGATAAACTACAACACGAAGCTGTTCGTCTATCCTAAAGATGGTGAGTTTGAGGAAGTTGTTGTGAACGCTGTTGAAGAGGCTAAGAATAGATTATGATTGGCTTTATAATAGATACAGAATTTGTCTGGGGATTTCAGGCGAGAATAGTTGGATTGTCGAAGACATCTCCATCATTTTACTATCCACCACCGACGACTTTCTTGGGAGCTTTGGCTGAGGTCACAGCAAAAACTGAAGGAATTGGTGAAAAAGAGGGTAAGAAGATAATTCCAAAGCTCAGCGAAAACTTACTCGCTATCGGAGTTAGACCGATTAACTGCGTTCCCATTAAGTATGAGGATCTGAACAGAATTATAACTGTGAAAATTACCTCTGGCACACTCTACCCAAATCCAAAGGACTTAGCAAAATCTTTTGATTCTCCAGCAAGAGGAAAAACCATTTTATCGAGCTTGGATGACGATGCTCCAGCTATCAGATGGTTTTTAGTCTTTAAGAGTAATAAAATTAAGTTTAACGGTGATGAGCTATTGTTGAGCGAAGAACACTTTTGGAAAATTCACAGGTTGGGTTCAAAGGAGAGTAGAGTTTCCGTTATCAATGTTTTAAGGGTTGATGAATTAGATGTTAAATATAAAAATGCAGTTACAAACTACAGTTTTCCCGTTACCAAATCGATTAAGGTTGTGGATAGCAGAGGAAACTGGGAGTATGAAGTCTACGTAAATCCGTTTGAGGTTAAAAGATACGATGAGAAAGAAAATCCAGTGACGAATTATACGGCTGGAAAGAAGACATTACCGTTTAAGATTCCA
>CAZBFC010000086.1:0-3275 GCA_964491095.1 uncultured archaeon
TTGGGATGAGTTGGTGGAGAGATCGCCGCATGGTAGTATATTTCACACTTGGGAATGGCTCAAGATAGTTGAAAAGCACACTTCATCAAAACTCTACCCAATCGTAGGATTCAAAGGCTCCACCCCCATCGGTGTGTATCCTATTTTCCTCCAAAAGAGGGGTATATTCAGATTGGCCTTTTCACCACCATCCAGAGCGTTACTACTTTATATGGGCCCTGCGTTTGTTAGATACAATTCCTTAAAGCAAAGTAGAAGGGAAACTACATTCCTCGAATTTCAGAACGCTGTTGATAAATTTATCAGAGATGAGCTCAGATGCGGATACGTTAGAGTGAGGACATCTCCAGAGCTTATCGACTGTCGTCCCTTAAAGTGGTCAGGTTACGACGTTGAACCCCTCTATACCTATGTCATAGATCTTGCTAAAGGGGTAGATGGTGTGTGGAGAAATCTTAACAGAAAGCTCAGAGCTGGAATCGAAAAGACTAGAAAAGAGGGAGTTAAAGTTGAGCAGGGGGATAAAGAGGATTTGGAACATCTTAGGATTTTGCTTTATGAGAGGTTTGTAAAGCAGGGTAGAAAGCCCAAAAGGAGCTATTATAAGAGCTATCTGCGCGACATCTACAGGCGTTTTTATCCCGATAATTTGAGAATATTCGTTGCAAGGTATAAGGGTGAAACGGTTGGGGGACTGGTCGTTCTATGCTTCAAGGACTGGTCAGCCCTGTGGATAGGAATTCCCAAGATAGAGCTGAAAGGTATATACCCAAACGACTTGGCTCAGTGGGAAGCGATAAAATGGGCCTGCGAGAATGGATTTAAACGTTACGAGGAGATGGATGCCGGACATCTAAAGTTCAGACACTTCAAGTCAAAGTATAATCCTTGTGTTGCTCCATGGTTTTCGGCTGAGAAGTGCTTGGGTATGTACAGATTTGCTAAGGTTATTAGGGGGGTTCTCAATGTCATTAAAGGCTAAGATAAAAGGTAATCCAATGCTACCGCTATTTTGGATGAGAAGCGTAATTCTCAGAAAGCTGATATTTCCACTGATATTTCGAAATCGTAACGGTTTTTGTGTATTCGATGAGGAGTGGGGTAGTCTGATAATACTGGATGCCTGCAGGTATGACACGTTTGAAAGATACTACAGAGATTATATTGAAGTGGGAAAGCTTGAAAAAAGAAGGTCAAGAGGTACGGAAACAACATCATTTCTGATCGAGAACTTTGGAAATGCCTACCATCCAGATATCGTATACGTAACTGCAAATCCGTTTGTTGATAAGCTTTTAAAGGATAGATTCTATAGGGTCATTCCGGTTTGGAAATTCGGATGGGATGACCGTTACAATACCGTTCTACCATCAACCATGTACGCCTACACACTTCAGGCGATTAAGAAGTTTCCAAGTAAGAGATTTATAGTACACTTCATTCAACCCCACTTTCCGTTCATAGCCTTAACGATAACCGATCAAACCTTTAAGGAGCTTAGGGACTCCACATTGGAGAATAGAGATCCAAATATCGTAAATACTCATAAAGCTTTGCATAGGATATCATCACTTGATTTTTATGTAAAGTTTGAGGAAAAGTTACTGATAAAAGCGTACGAAGCAAATCTAAAAATAGCACTACCGTACGTAGCGAGGTTGATCGACTTGTTACCAGGAAGAACTGTAGTTACTGCTGATCACGGTGAAACGTTTGGTGAAAGGCTCCATAGGTTTGTTCCGCTTAAAGTCTATGGACATCCTCCAAACGTCCCTATGAGTGAACTTACCGAGGTGCCCTGGCTTATCGTCGATGCTGATGAAAAGAAAGATGTGGATTTAAACAAAGAGTTGGCTAAGGTTAGAAAGACCGTACTCAAAAGAATTCAAGAGAAGGAAATTATAAAATCAATAGTTGCAAATAAATTTAAGCGGAGATCGTAACGTAATGGACACAGTTTGGATCCAAATCTGTGGATATGTAATAGCGGTAAGCATTACCGATATATTTCTTCTTAACGATTTTACCACCGTTGATCTGACAATTACCTTGCATGCATGTTACCTTTACAGTAAAACCTTTAACAGGCTTTGGATTTGTATTGAAAATTGTAATTCTCATTGTATCGTTGAGATGGGTAACATGAATACTAACGTTTTTCAACAGCCTTTGATATTCTACGATCTTTGAAGGTGTCGTGAACTTCAAATTCATGATTTTAATATATTTTATTATATTTATTAAATTACTTATATCTTTTATTTTTTCGACATCCCATACAAAAACTATGAGATCTTCATTTTTTACGGCAGAATCTATCACGGAATATATCTTCTTCCAATTTTGAGT
This sequence comes from uncultured archaeon, assembly GCA_964491095.1. Taxonomy (GTDB): domain Archaea; phylum Halobacteriota; class Archaeoglobi; order Archaeoglobales; family Archaeoglobaceae; genus WAKM01. The sequence goes on from CAZBFC010000086.1 coordinate 2,350, forward strand.
GTATTCTCCCACTACAGGCTTTGAAACAGGTAACAGAACGATGTTCAGCTCTTTACCATGGTAGTATAGCCTTTGGGGGGATCTAAAACCTTCTTGATTGTATATATAGAGTGGTAATCTAATTTTCTTACCTATAATAAAGTCAAATCCGATTCCATCCAAAGTCTTTAGCGTTTCTAGATTGTACTTTAAATCTCTGGGCATAAAACCAAATCCTGCTACCACATATCCGTTTAGTATCCACTCGGAGGGTGGTACCGTTACGTAAGTTACGTTGAGATATCTCAAGTTACTCTCAAGTTCTCCATACATGTTTTCGCATATCAAGATTACAGGAATCTCTCCATAGGGGTATGGGTAAATTGATACAAGATAGTCTCTGACGTTTTCTTTTGCAATGGTGTAATTTCCGATGGAAATCCACTGAATTACATGCATACACTCTCCTGGAGCTAGATACTTTCTAATTTTTGAGCTGATGGAGTAGTATTTGAACAGATATGTCGTGGATCCTCTATATGTGACCTCGTCTGGGTACGGTGAAGTCTTTTCATAATAGACGTATATACCTCTATTACCGTTATACAGGTAAAGCTCGTCAAATTTAACATCCTTCATGACTACGACATCCTCAGAAGGATAAATCAATCTCTTTTTAACTAAGATATTATTTAAATATATATTAAAACTATTTAAAGGTGTAAAAAATTTATTCATGTATGAACATTCGGCTATACTGTTAATCCAATCATTGATCAGTATTACCTCCTTCCTAAAGGCTCTATCGTAGAATGTGTACTTTACGATCAAAGTCGCAACATCTTCTTTAGTTTTTTCATCTTTTAGAGTTGTTTTGTAGACTATCTGATTTTTACCAAGAGTTATCGACGAGTATGTCTGATCCTGAATGACCCACGCATTGCTTA
>CAZBFC010000087.1:0-6576 GCA_964491095.1 uncultured archaeon
AATTAAATTTATAAATTTAAAAGGATATATATTAGCGGCTTTTTTTATTGCCTTGGCTGTTATACTCGCTTTGATCCCCGCATTGTATTATGCTCAAGAGGATTTAAACCCAATTGAAGCGTTTGTTTCAACTGTATACATACTGCTTGACATAATACTGATACCGATTTTAATTCTGCTCTTTATACTATACTTTAAAAAACCGATGAGCCGTCTCTATGGAGCTTTTATACTTTCAGCCACTCTCACATTAATTGGTGATATATTATATAATTACTATGAAGTTTGGGGTATATACTACACCGGCTCCCTACCAGATGTACTGTACAACTTGGATTATCTAGTTCTACTGTTTGCGATGTATGATGTTTATCGTAAAAACGTTGAAATAATCACGGTTGAAGATATTGAGAGGGAAAGAAGAATTATCAAACTTCTAAATAAGCTGATGAGACATGATATCTTAAACGATCTATCGGCAGTCTTGGGCTATTTGGAGCTTTACAAAGAAAGTAAGGATCCTAAGATTTTAGAAAAACTTGAAATGAGAATTAAAAATTCGATAAATCTGATAAGGTCTGTTCGTGCTGTAGAAGAAAAACCCGAATTAAAACCAGTGAAATTAAGAGATGTAATTTTGGCGGAGGTTTCTGGTTATAATAATGCAGAGATTCGTGTAGATGTTCCTGAGATGGAAGTCCTAGCAGATGCCCTTCTAACGTCGGTATTTAGAAACTTGATAATCAATGCGATAGTACACAGCGATGAAAAGATTCCAAGGATCGAAATTACGGCAAAGAGAATCGATGGTTGGGTTGAAATAAGAGTTGCCGATAACGGGCCAGGAATACCAGACTGGTTGAAAGAGGAAGTTTTTAAGGAGGGTTTTGGGAAACATACTGGTTTGGGTTTATATTTGGTCAAAAGGATCGTTGAAAGCTATGGAGGAAAAATCTGGATTGAAGATAACAAGCCAAAGGGCTCCGTATTCGTCATACAACTTAGAGCGGCCTAGTCAGGTACGCATACGTTTATTACAACTTCGGCTATATCCGCAGAGTAGGCGGCAATTCTGAATAGACTATCCATTATTGATTTCACATACACAGCCTCCTTAACGTTCTGTTCGATAAACTGTCTGTAAAGATGATCCTCCATCTCAGAAAGATTACCGAATTCGTTTAAAACAAAATCGGCAAGTTCCGTATCCTTTCTCAAAAATGAAACATTTGCCGTCTTCAGCAGGTCTTGAACATCATTGACAAAATCGCATAGTTCTGGGATTGGCTTTCCAAGCTTAAGTAGACTTTCGGACATGTTTGCAATGTGATCGGCAATTCTTTCAAAGGCCCTTACAACCGTTCTGTACTCCAAAGCCTTCGTAGTTTGAAGATCGGAGGATCCACACTGCCTAACAACAGACTTCAGTTGTCTCAAAACTAAGAAGTGAAGCCTATCAACTTCTTCTTCTCTGATTTGAAGGGTACTGCAGATATACCTATCTAAGCTCTCCAAAGCTATGCAGAAATCGGATAACATGGCTATGCATATGTTTCCCATCTTTTCAATGATGTCATCTGGCTTGTATCGCGTGTCATCCAAAAATATCTCCAGAACAATCTCTTTACCTAAATCCTCTATAACCTCCGCCCCAATCAAGATATCTGAAGCCAAAGCTACGGCTCTTCTATGTTCCTCGTTATAGACCTTAATTCTCAACGAGTCGTATCCGGCCAGATAGTAGGAAATTATTCTCCTGATCAGAGATTGACCAATCAAACCCTTTGCATCTATTGATGCATCTTTTTTAGGCTTTTTCTCATCTTTCCTAGCAGAGATTACGATCGATCTCTCGCCAATCTGCATCACAACTCCATCGCCAGCCTTTAAACCATTCCTTTCAACCCAATCTTTCGGAAGGGTAACTATGTAACTACTTCTACCGCTTGAATAGATCTTTCGAACTTCGGTCTTCATAACCATCACTTGATCCAAACTCTTCTTCCCTCTTCAATAAATATTATCCTTGCACCTATCTTACCTAGGAGGTCACCGATCCTCTCCAAATGTCTTGCCGTAATAACCCAGTCAACCGAGTAACACATTTCAGACATGTAGTCCATCGCTTCAACGTAGTATCGATCGACCAGATCATCCAACGCCCAGAGTTGTTTTCTTAAGTTCTCCGTATCACCTTCGTAAGCCCTCTCTATAACTTCAAACATAGTTAGCAGTGTATCTACCATGTTATCGAATTTCTCAAGCAAAAATTCATCAGAACATTCATACATCGAGATCTCCTGAGTTAAATCCGTAATTCTCTCATAGCTTGATGATATTCTCATCATGCTGATTATAAATCTAAGATCCCTTGCAACCGGCTGATATAGAGCTATAGCCGTTACACAGTTGAAGTCAATGTCGGTATTCAGCACGTCAGCCATCTGCTCGATCTTAGCCGTTTCTCTTCTGATCTCATCGTTACCCTTTAGTCCATCTAAGCAGATCTCAACAGATCTCTTCGCAAGCTTATGTAACTCTAAAACGTCCGATTTTAGGACTTCCAACCTCCTCTCAATCATACTATCCCATCCTACCGGTTAGATACTCCTCCGTAAGCTTCTCCTTTGGATTTTCAAATACATCTTCGGTTTTGCCAACTTCAACCAGTTTGCCCATATACAGGAAGGCTACATAATCACTTACCCTTGCAGCCTGGGCTGGAGAGTGAGTTACAATGACGATCGTAAGCTCATCTTTAAGCTCGTAGATAAGCTCCTCAATCTTACGGGTGCTTATCGGGTCTAAGTTGGCCGTGGGTTCGTCCATCAGTAAGACCTTCGGTCTCATAGCTAAGGCCCTCGCTATGCAGAGCCTCTGCATCTGCCCACCGCTCAACTCTGAAGCCCTATCTTTAAGTCTATCTTTAACCTCATCCCAAAGCGCTGCCTTTTTCAAAGCCCATTCCACGATTTCATCAAGTTCTCTTCTCGATTTAACCAGTTTGTTGTACCTAACTCCCAAAGCGACGTTGTCGTATATGCTCAAATGAGGAAACGGATTTGGAATCTGGAAGACCATTCCTATCTGTCTTCTCACCTCCACGGCATCCATCTCGTAAACGCTCTTACCAAATAGTTTGACATCTCCTTCAACTCTCGCAATTTCGTTGAGCTCAAGTAGTCTGTTGAAAGCTCTCAGCAGTGTCGACTTACCACAGCCAGATGGCCCCATTATTGCGAAGCAAACGTTTTCAGGAATGGCCAAGTTTATACCTTTGATTACCTCGTTGTTTCCATACCAAATCCTCAGATTCACAGTTTCAATTGCGTTCAAAGTTTCACCTCCTTGATGCTAAGCCTTAAAGGTAAAAAGATCGCCAAAAATATCAGCATCAGAACAAGTGATGCGCCCCAGGCGATCTGATGATAGTTTTCGTAAGGCTGTTGAACGAGTGTATATATTAAAAGAGGAATAGCGCCGATCGGTTGATCCAGTCCAGCGAAGTATATCCTCGCAGAACCGCCCGCCGTAAACAGAAGTGGTGCAGTCTCTCCAGCCACTTTAGCTATACCGATCAGTATCCCCGTTATTATACCCTTTCTTGCCATACCCATCATGATCCTAAAAACAACAACCGCCCGTTTTAAGCCCAAGGCAAACGCTCCCTCTTTATATACGAACGGAATTTCTTTCAAAGCCTGCTCCGTGTAAACAGCAACGTAAGGCATCATAACTATCGCCAAAGCAAAAGCTCCAGCTATCGCCGAATATCTACCCATCGGTAAAACTAAGATGTTCATGACAAAAAGTCCCACGAGTATAGTCGGGAACTCCATCATTATCAGCAGAAGAGTTTTTACGGCCTTACCTATCAGACTGTTCGGATATTCCGCAGCGTAAACCCCAGTTAAAACGGCAATCGGTAAGCCCATCAGTGAAGCTAGAAATGTGAGAACGAAACTGCCCACGATAGCCGGCCCGATGCCACCAAGTCCCGAATCTGGTGGGGCTAAGGTTCCGGTTATGAAGTCTATTCCGCCTTTCATCAAAACCGGCAGACCGTTTGCAAATATGCTGAACAGTATGTGAAAGAGTGGTAGAATTGTTAGGAACGTTGCAACACTTATTGCAACTAGGAACAGCTTTTCTTTGATCTTTCTAACGAGCATATTGCCACCTCCTGAGCACGAGCAATCCGGCGATGTTTACAACCAAACCTATCAGAAACAGCGCCAAGCCCGAGGCGAACAGTGCGGAAGGCATGTACTCGTATATGAAGGCATTACCGAACTGGTTGGCTATGAGCGATGATATCGTATAGCCTGGGGCAAAGAGACTGGGGTGGATGTTAAATGTGTTACCTACAACCAAACTCACAGCCACAGTTTCGCCGATAGCTCTACCGAAAGCCAAAAGAATGCCAGCCAATATGGCCGGTTTTATGTATCCCAACAGTATTTTAGTGGCTTCATACCTCGTTAAACCCAAAGCGTAGGCTCCTTCTCTGTAAGCCTTGGGTATCATCCTATAGGCTTCCCTAACTATGGCGCTTGCAAAAGGTGTGACCATTATAGCCAGTAAAACTCCAGCCGATAGGTAGCTGTAACCTGTAATGGGGGGATAAGAAAAGAGGGGGATAAACGAAAGGTGATCGTATAGTGGTTTCATGATGTAATCTCTCAAAATCGGAACCAAGACAAAGGCACCCCATATTCCGTATAAAATCGTTGGCAATCCAGCCATTATGTCTGTAGCAACGATTAACGGCTCCTTTAGCCTCTTTGGAGCATAGTCTATGACAAATACAGCAAAACCGATAGATAACGGTAAGGCAATTAGAATGGCTACTACAGACGTGTAAACACTGCCGTATATTGCTGAAAGAACACCGTAGAATTCCTCACCCTCTTCAACAGCCTTCCATACGTTTGTCGTATAGATTGCCAATCCCTCTTTCTGAAGTATTGGAAGCGATGCAGAGATGAATATGATAAGCATTAAAATGAATACCCCAAAGACCGTAGATGCTATCGGTAGCAGGGAGAGCTTAAATTTATCTGCTGTCATAGGTCATCCCAACAACTTTCAAACCAACTTCTTCCAGACGCATGCCATGTCCTTCTTGTTCCGTCGAAAAGTCAGAAGTAAAAATTAATTTAAGTTTCCTCTATGCTTTCTATAGCTTTCAGGCCGATCTCTGCAACATCCTTGGGCAGTCCTACGTAACCTTCGATTATGTTCTCTGACTTTTGACCTTCAGTTAACACCCAGGTAAAGAATTCCTTGATTGCTTTAGCTTTTTCCTTTGGATAGCTCTTCCAGAGCAGTGCATGGCTGAAGGCCACGATAGGATAGGAGTTTTCGCCGTCAGCGTTTAAAAGCTGGGTTATGTTCTCCCTGTATCCCTCCTCTGGTGGTGGTATGTAGGCCTTAACTGCATTGATTGCTGACTTTATCGTCTCCTCGTTCGCTTTAACATAGTTACCAGCCTTGTTCTTGAGAGCGACCATCTTGAGTTTTTCTTTCAGAGCGTAAGCCAATTCGGTATATGCTATCGAGTAAGGAGTCTGTTTAAGTATTGCAACGACACCAGCGTTACCCTTGCCACCCAAACTCCTACCGGTGTTATCGACTGGCCAGTTTACGAGCTTACCACTGCCAACATTCTCTCTAAACTCTTCACTCACCAGGCATAGATATGTCGTGAAGATCTTCGTTGTCCCACTCGAATCGCTTCTGTGTACGACTATTATCTTCTCATGCGGAAGGTTTACATCTGGATTCAAGGCCTTTATAGCTGGATCGTCCCAGTACTCTATCTTACCCATGAATATGTCTGCAAGGGTTTTTCCGTCCAATTTCAGTTCCTCAACTCCCGGTACGTTGTAAACAACCACAACTGCACCGACTATTATTGGGAACTGCAGAGGTTGACCTTTCTTTTCGAGTTCCTTCCAGAGCTTTTCCTTCACCGGCGGATCTGTACATGCAAAATCTACAAGTCCCTCCTTGAAGTCGTTTTGGCCACCTCCACTTCCCTTCCCTGTGTACTCGATCTTAACATCTGGGTTTACCTTTTCGTATAGTGAGATCCACTTCTCTATCTGAGGCTGGGGAAACGTTGCTCCACTACCGTATACCTTGATAACTTCAGTTTGCTCCGTTTTTGTAGGTGTAGTTTCCATTGGTTTAGGTTGTTGCTGAGTACATCCTGCCAATAGCAAAGCCAATACGATTGTAACTATCAGCAATCTTTTCATGTTTACTCGAATTGAGAGAATGAGATATATAATTTGCTTATATAATGTATATATGACCAATGCCGATAGATGGAATATATACGATATATATCGTAGTATAGCATGCTTATACAGTTATATCTACTAAAAATTATAAAATTTAATTAAATTTTTGCTCTAACATATATCTCGTACACATCGTTGTAATCAATCACCCCATTGCCGTCCATGTCCAAGTTGGGATAAATGTTACTTACGTTTCCTACACAAGATAGAGCCAAATATGCGTCTATTTTAGTTATATTTCCATCTCCGTTTGCGTCACCCTTGACGT
>CAZBFC010000088.1:0-18847 GCA_964491095.1 uncultured archaeon
ATCCTTGACTCTGTACATCTTCCCTCCGCATTCGCATTCAAAGACAACCTCGTCGATCTTCGGGCGGTGAAGATCCAGATCGTCCTTCCACGGTATCTCCTTTATGCTCCCAACGACCTTCCACTTACCGCATTTCTCGCATATCCAAACTGGAATCGGAATCCCCCAATACCTCTGCCTGCTTATGCACCAGTCCTTTGCGTTGCTGACCCAATCCTTGAATCTCGAAGCTCCAGCCCACTCCGGAACCCATTTAACTTTGTCTATCTCTTCAAGCATCTTATCCTTAAGCTTTGAAACTGCCAAAAACCACTGCTCCGTAGCTCGATAGATTATCGGAGTCTTGCACCTCCAGCAGTGCCCATATCTGTGGACAATAGTCTCTTCAGCTAAGAGCAACCCCTTACGCCTTAGATCCTCAATGATTATGCGATTAGCCTCAAAAACGTGCATTCCTGCGTACTTTCCAGCATCCTTGGTATAAACACCTCGGTCGTCGACGGGATTGAACACCTCCAAACCAACCTGAACTCCGAGCTCATAGTCCTCCAAACCGTGCCCCGGAGCTATATGGACGCATCCGGTGTTCTCAGCGGTAACAAAATCGGCGATATAGACCGCATGCTTCCAGTTCTTCTGAATTGGCACCTCATCAGCCAAAGGATGCTCGTATTCAAGCCCAACCAAATCCTCGCCCAGATAGGTTTCTACAACCTCCCAAAGCTCGTAGCCACCCTTTCTGAGCACGTCATCCGCAAGCTCCTTCGCAAGAATTAGGTATTCGATCTTACCATCCTTCAGAGCTTTGAATTTGGCATATTCAAGCGAAGGATGAACGGCAACGGCCATGTTGGCCGGCAAAGTCCAAGGTGTGGTTGTCCAGATGACGATGTATGTATCATCCTGCCCCTTAACCGGGAACTTCACGTAGATGGACGGATCTTCCTTGTCCTTGTACTCAACTTCTGCATCGGCCAAAGCGGTTTCACATCGGGGACACCAGTTAACAACTCTCAATTTCCTCTCAAGTAGTCCTTGCTCGTAAGCTCTCTTGATCGTCCACCATGCAGAATCGATGTATTCAGCCTTTATCGTCATGTAGGGATTATCCCAATCCATCCAAACTCCCAAAGATTTGAACTGCTCGGTCATCATCTCCTTGTTTTTCAAAGCGTATTCCATGCATTTGGCGACGAACTTGTCGATTCCGTAGTTCTCGATGTCTCTCTTGGTTTTGAAGCCCAACTCCTGCTCAACCTTAACCTCTATGGGCAACCCGTGCATGTCCCAGCCTGGAGTATCAAAGACCCTGTATCCCTTCATTCGTTTGTATCTCAAAATAGTATCCTTTATGACTTTATTCCAAGCCGTTCCAAGATGGATTCTACCAGTAGTGTATGGGGGACCGTCCACGAAGAAAAATCTTTTATCTCCTCTATTCTTCACTTTCTGATAAATTTGATGAGCATTCCAGAACTCTGCAATCTCTCTTTCTACATCTTTGGGAGAATATATACTTGGAAACATGCCTTCCTTCTTCTGGCGGACGATTAAAATACTTATCGAATAACTATGCTCCATGCAATTCGACGAATTGAGAAACAGGATAGCTTTATACACAAATATAATAAAAGCGATCGATGATCAGATTGAATCTCTCATAAGAGATAGAGAGAGGTTTATGAAAGATCTTGTTGATCTTATCGATAGAGAACTAGTTCCGATCATCAAGAAAGAACTTGGCTTGAATGTATCGGTCGATAGAATCGAAAATCGCCTTATGCTCAAAATAGAGGACGATTTGGGTTGCGCTTTCTGGGATGCGAATTATAACGAGATCAAGAGGTTCATCAAAAACTTATTTCCAGAGCTTTACGATTTACTGTTATAGGTCAGCGGTTCTCCCCTCTTCATCGCATAGGGCTCGGTGTAGAGCGTTCTTCATCATCAGATCGGTATACCTTAAGGATGATAAAGGTTACTTTAAAAGATCCTTCAAAAACTTCAAATCTTTCCTCAAACTATCCACATCGGCCTTCTCCTTGCGATAACCGTCCTTCCAAAAGGTCTCTATGAGGTAAAATTTGCGAGTACCTAAGATATTTACAATCTCCTTTAAGTTTAAATCTCCCGATGAAAGGGTGATGTGATCATTCAGAGTCTTTATGTCAACGTTATGAATGTGGCATACCAAAATCTTTCTGTCAAACCTTTTGACGAACTCTTTAATCTCCTCGACATAATCCTCTCCCTTTCTGAGCTTTTTAACTGCAATGTGTCCGATGTCGAGGGTTAACATCAATCCCTCTATGCTCAAAAATAGATCATCCAAGATGCCGTCGTTCTCCAAGCAGACGGGAAACCCTAGTTCCTTGCTCAATTCAACCGCAACCTTGCAGGCTTTAAGTCCATTCTCTCTGATCTTTTCCTTAACTTCTGGAAAAATGTGTGTCATCGTTGAGTGAAATAGGTGAAAGTTGAAGTAGACTGGTTCAAATTTTGAAGCAGTCTTCATACATCTCTCGAACACTTTCAGACTTGCTTCGAATATCTCATCTCTTGGATGAGCCAAGAATATGTCAATTGGAGCGTGAAACGCCAATTCGATACCTATCTCTTTTGCAACGTTTAAATCATCCAAGCCATCCAGTAATGGGTAATCTAAACTGAACTCGACGTAATCGAATCCGATGTCATGTAAAGCTTCGATAACCTTTCTGTAGGGTCTATCTCCATACCACAACGGTGCACCAATCATCATCGATAACGATTATAGCCAAAACTAATAAGTCAGATTTGGTTTAGTGATGCAAAACGCTAGAGATGATGAGACCGCCAGAACCTGATTCCAGATGATGATCGTGGAACCCTCTGATCGATAAATCTTCTTATCTTAACCTTAAGCAACGATAGATATCCCAGCTCAACCGATGCGATCTTGTTGAACTCCGTTCTATCAACATCGATCCTGTCACAGAGATAAGTTACGCATATACTCTCCCTTGCTCTAAGCCTGCATCCGTTCTCACCACAGAAGAAGCATAAATCTTCCTTGTATCTCCTCTCCGGCAGATCTACGCCCAGTAATAGATTTATCAGCAAGGTAATTTCATCGTACAAATCCTCAATCCATCTCCTGCAACAGCTTCCAGTTTCCAAGGCACATTGCCTGCAGATTTCCGTGATTCCAACAGAACGCATGTATCTCCAAGTTTCATCTATAGCCTTATCGAGCTTGTTCAGGATTTTTCCATATCTCCTTCTTAGCTCACTTCCAAATCGATTGTAGATGTCTTTTGCCAGTTCAATTCTGTCCTCAACACTCACGAAGGTTTTATCTCTACTAACGTTATATTTACATTCGTAAGTGTTGTTTTTAGAGGTGACAGGAGATTTGAGATCGAGAGGTTTAAGAGATTCGAGCTGTCAGGTAGAAGAAGGATGTTGCTCATGCTTTACCCACTTATGGCGATTTTCCTCATTTGGTATGGTATTCCAGTTCATATCGAGGTATGGATTTTACCCATACACGATCTATTGGCTGTTTTACACCAATTTACGTTGCAGTGATTCTGCCAGCCGGAATGATATACATGGCAATAAGACCAAAGACATACGAAATAACACCTATTGGAATTCGAATAGATGGATAACTGCACCGCTGGAGAAACTTCAAGAAAATCAGAGTTAAAGGAGATTACATAATCATAGAAAGATACCATGGCCCACCGATAATGCTTCCAAAAGAATTAAAAAATGCCATAGCTTTGAGGTCAGAACGGGACTCTCTCATCACCAATCAGTAAGGAGGTCCTTCATCATCCCATTCAATCTACTCTCAATATCCTTATAGTGTTTGTCCCAACATCGGCTGGCTTACTTTCGGTTATCATGATCGTGTCTCCACTTCTAACAAGTCCCAGATCCTTTACGATGTTGAGCACATCACTTTCGCTGAATCCTTCTTCCATCAAAAATGGCTGAACACCATACGAGAACACCAAACCCCCACAAGTCCTCTCGTTACTACTAAACGCCAATATCCACTGTTTAGGTCTGAACCTTGAGATGAGTCTGGGAGTTCTACCCGTCCTCGTTGGAGTTACGATGAACTTGACATCCACAACCTTCAAAGCTTCGATTATTCCCACAGAAATAGCATCTTTAATTGTCCCACCCTTTCTGATCTCATCTATATCCAAAGTCGGTCTGAGATACGATTCAGTAACCCTTGCGATCTTGACCATCATCCTCACAGCCTCAACCGGATATTTACCAACGGCCGTTTCCTCAGAAAGCATGACCGCATCACTTCCATCCAAAATAGCATTGGCGACATCCGTAACCTCAGCCCTCGTAGGCATCTTGTCTGTTGTCATCGATTCAAGCATCTGCGTGGCCGTTATAGCCGGCTTTCCCTCATAATTGGCTTTTCTAATCAGTTTCTTCTGGATTATCGGAAGCTTCTCAATTGGAATTTCGACACCTAAGTCTCCCCTCGCTATCATTATGCCATCAGCAGAGTTCAGAATTTCATCAAAGTTCTTGACTGCATCTATTCTCTCGATCTTCGCAATTACGAACATCTCAGTGTTGCGCCTATGAATGAACCTTCTAACTTTGATCAAGTCGTAAGCTGAGCCAACGAACGATACCCCGACAGCATCGAAGTTTAGTTCGATCATGAACTTAAGAATCTCAAGATCTTTCTCGGTTACAGCCTCAAGCGGTAGATCAGCCTTTGGAATATTTATCCCCTTTCTGCTGAATAGCTTTCCACCAACCAGAACCTTACAGATAACATTGCCACTTCTAACATCTTCGACTCTAAGCTTGATCAGTCCATCACTCAGATAGATTAGATCCCCCTTGCTTACTATATTTGGAAAATCCTTGAATTCAACCGGAATCGTTGACGAATTACCTTCCACATTCCTTGTCGTTAGAACAACAGTTTCTCCCTTGTTTAAAATTACCGGTTCCTCTTCAAGCTTTCCAATCCTTATCTTTATACCAGGTAAATCACCCAAAATAGCAACTTTTTTTCCGAGCTTCTCCGCAATCGCTCTTATCCTCTCAACGATCTTAGCATGTTCCTCAAAGCTTCCATGCGCGAAGTTTATCCTTGCAACGTTCATTCCCGATTTTATCAGCTTTTTAAGAACGTCCTTTGAGCTTGATGAAGAGCCTATCGTGGCAATTATCTTGGTCTTATGATTTGGAAGCATTATGAAATTTTTGTTTGCATAACTATAAAGCTTGATGGTATATAGATATACCAACTAAAAGTCTCACTCTCAACGATTAGCTTTAAATATTTGCTGTACAAACGGGAGGAAATAAAAAATTTATCTAAAGTATCTCAGATCTTCATCGCTCTTCCACTGCTGCATCGCCGCTTCCTGCATCTCCTTAATCTGAGCTATTATTCTCTCCATCTCCTTAGCTCTCTCCTCCAAAGCCTCAACGCTAACCTTCAGATTGAGCATCTTCATCAAGACCTCAAGCACTGCTTTCGCACTCTTTGGATCGACCATGTATCCCGATGTGACTCCCATCAGGCATGCAGCCTCAATTCCTTCAAGCTGCGAAACTCCCAGAAGTAATCCAGATGCTCCAATAATTCCACCGCTTGGCTCACCTCTTTCAATTCTGACACCGTAGCTCTTTAGCTCCTCGACCAACTTGAGGCTATTTGCAGCTCCTATTACGTAAGGCTCCTCTACGAGTCTTCCAACTCCGTAGCCGCCCAAGGTGTATATCCTCACAGCACCGAACCTCTTCGCTATCTCTATGTACGCATTTACCAACTCAAAGTGACCCTCACCGTTCATGCTCTGAAAGTCACCAACCAATATTAGCAGGTCTGGAGACTCCCCATCCGACTTGTACGCATAAACCTCATTTTTTGGCAGTCTTATCGTTCCATCTTCGTTTACCATTACCTGTGGCGGAAAATGATGCGAATATATCTCGACTACCTTCTCAGCTTTAAGTTCCTTAACCAGATGATCCGCCACGAGCTTCCCGACATGTCCGATGCCGGGCAGACCTTCTATAAATACCGGTTTCTCCAAACCGACTTCCTCAGGCTGTTTTAGATACCTGACATCAACCCTCTTTAGCATGATGCCACCTCCCTATATTAAAAAATCCAACCTCCTTTCTAAGCATCCTTCTATACTTTCCATACGGATCCTCAGGAGAGAATTTAGGGGGTATCGGCATGTAAGTTTTATTGCCACATTTGGGACAGACATCCTTAAGTGTGTAAGTTCCGCACTTTGGGCACTTCCTCATCCTAACCTTCATGCAGCTTCCCTCACGAAGTTTCCAATACCGCCCAACTTCTTGATAGTTTTGAGAACTCTGTCGACAGCATTTTTGAGAGCTTTCTCAGCAACTTTGTAATCATCTGCTTCGATTACTATCCTATACTTCGGAGCTCCGACGTACTCTACAGTGATCTTTACACCATTCTTCGCCACTTTATATGCTTCCATCAGAGCTTTCTTTATCCTTTCAACACCGTCAGGAGCAAAGCTTCTGAGCTCGAAGTATCCCCTAACCTTAACCCTCGGAGGCTTCACATTCTCCCTCGCAATCTCGGCTATGGCTTTGGCGAGTTCTTCACCAACTATAGGCACGAGAACCTCATAACCTTCAAATGCGGCCTCCTCAAAGGCCTCATAAATGGTGTCGTATTCCTTGATCAACTTCTTACCAACCTTGATCAGTTCCTCATGACTCAATCCAACCTTCTCTCCAGCAATCTCAAGCCACTTGAAAGCTCTAAGTTCACTCTTCCACTGCTGTAGCTTCTCCTTTTTCTGCCTCTCCGTAACGTCTTTAATCGACAGATCGATGTGACCTCTCTTCGGATTCACACTCAAAACTTTACAAACTACCTTTTGCCCCTTCTTAACGTGATCTCTGATGTCCTTAACCCATCCAGGAGCTACCTCGCTGATGTGAACCATTCCTTCCTTATCTTCATACTCATCAAGCGAAACGAAAGCACCAAAGTCGAGCACCCTCGTAACCGTTCCTATGACTATCTCGCCGGGTGAGGGATAACCATCCCTCTTTATTATCAACTTCTGCTCCTGGCTCATCCCAACTTCATCTCCTTTATAGAATTTAAACCTTGTCATGCCAATATCAATAGGGGAGATTAAACAAAAGCAGAAACTCTGAAAGATTTTAAAATCGACCACTGTGACTTAATAATAATGGAAGAGATTCAGAAGGTCATAGATGAAGTTCTACCCCTTGTAACCCCAACAGAAGAGGAGATGCAAAGAGCTAAAGAAGCTGAAATCGAGCTCAGAAAGAGGCTCGATGAAGTTTTAAAAAATTACTCTGAGCTTGAATACAGATTCCTGGGAAGCTATGCAAGGAACACATGGCTAAAGGGGAATTTGGAGATCGATGTATTTATTCTGTTTCCCGAAGATACACCAAAAGAGGAACTCGAAAGAATTGGCTTGGAAATTGGAAAAGCAGTTGTAGATAAATATGAGCTGAGGTACGCTGCCCATCCTTACGTTCATGGAGTTGTTAAGGATGTTGAAGTAGATATCGTCCCATGCTACAAGCTTAAGTCGGCTGAGAAGATCAAATCCGCAGTAGATAGGACACCTTTCCATCACGACTGGCTTAAGGATAGAATCAAGGGAAAAGAAAACGATGTAAGGCTACTCAAGAAGTTTTTGAAGGTTGCCGGAATATATGGCGCAGAATATAAAGTTAGAGGTTTTTCTGGCTATCTCTGTGAACTTTTAATCGTTTTTTACGGCTCATTCTTAGAAGTAATAAAGAATGCAACCAAATGGACAAGAAATACGGTTATAGATGTTCCAGCTGGTAAAGTTTACAGGAAAAAAGGAGGATTCTTCGTCGTTGATCCAGTAGATCCAAAGAGGAACGTTGCAGCGAATTTAAGCTTAGATAATCTTGCAAGATTTGTTCAGCTTTGTAGAGAATTCTTAAAGAATCCATCCAAGGACTATTTCATTGAGAAATTACCGGAGATTCCAAGCGATGAAGTGATAGCTGATGAGATCGAAGCGAGAGGTACGGGACTGTGTGCTGTGGTATTTGAGAAGCCGGACATAGTTGAAGATAACCTTTACCCCCAGCTTGAGAAGGCTTGCAGAAGGATAGATGAGTTTCTCAAAAGAGAGAATTTTCTACCATTAAGAGCGGGATTCTTCGCAAATGAGAATATATGCGTTCTGCTCTTTGAAACTCAAGTCAGAGAGCTTGCCAAGATTAGAAGACATGAAGGTCCACCTTTTGAGGAGGAAGAACATGTTGAAAGATTTCTGAGAAAGGAGAGGAGATACAACCCATTCATAGAAGGTGGAAAGTTCTGGGTTTACGTGGAAAGAAAAAACTGGAAAGTTGAAGATGCCATTGCCGATTTGATAAGAAGGGAGTGGAAATCGATGGGCAAAAACGTTGGAGAGAAGTTAAAATGTGGTTTTGAGATTTTAGTTGGTAAGGACGTTTTAAAAATAGAGGGAAGGGAGTTCAGAAAGTTCCTGGTAGATTTTCTCTGTCTCAAGGTTTAATTTTTCAATAACTAATACAACCACCAAAAAGAAAAATGCGCGGGCCGGGATTTGAACCCGGGCCAACGCCTCGGAAGGGCGTTGTCCTACCAGGCTAGACTACCCGCGCTTGTTTGATATTAATGATCCGATGCTTAAAAACATTTCGCATGGTAAATTTTATTTTACGAACTAATTAAATACGGACATGAGCGTTGTCGGCTGGGATGCTAGCCACGGTGAATTCACGATTGAAGATTACTATTACTTTTCCAAGCTGAGAAAGTTTGCAGAAAAGGAGGATATCGAAATTTATGAGATTAAGAACTTCAGCAAGCTTGGTGAATATGATATAATCGTTTTTAACTACCCAGAAAAGGACTTCAAAAGTCAGGAGGTCAGTAAAATAAAGAGGTGGCTTAAAGCTGGAAAGAGAATAATCTTCGCCGCATATTATAGTAACATGGACGGAGTTGCTGAAAGGATCAACAAGGTTCTTGCAAAGATGGATTTGCCAATAAGGATAAACAACGATGTGATAATGGATCCCGAGAACAATCACAACGACATGCTCTTTCCCAAGGGTAAATATAAGGAGTACACAGTCGTGATGCCATGCTCTGCTTCAGTTACAGCAAGGGATAACATCTTGATATCTTCGTTCGAAAGTGCAAAAAGTCACCCAACAGGATCGGAAAGTCCAGCTTTTGGAGTAAAGCTAGACATGGGGGGAGAACTGATAATTCTAGGAACGTGCGTATTCTGGGATAACTTCGCAATAGAGATCGAGAGCAATAAGATCCTTGCTCTAGATCTGTTAAAAATTTAAATTATTCACAGGCATCATACTCGAACAGACAGTATTCGTCACCCTTCGCTATACACATCTTCTCCTCTCCACTCATCTTACAGTCAAAGAGCCCTTCAAATAGTCCCCAGATATAACCCAGAAGCATCCAGCAAACTGGAACATCCGACTTCTCCTTTTTTAGTTTAACATAGCCGTTAGCCTCGAATGACTCCCAAACCTTAACTACGATCTTCTTATTGCGTTCATCAAACTCAAATTCAAACTTGCCCCACCCAAAGCACTTGTCCCAGACGGTGATCATGTTCTTTGCAATTTGAATGATCTTCTCCCTTGTTAACTCACCGAATCTCTTCTGATATCTCCGTCTTATTGCACTTCCAGCCCTATACCCTCCGTTTCGAGAGGCTGTTAAAATTAAGCCCTTCGCGGCTCTACCAACTATCTTTATAAGCTCCGCATATATCCCGGCCAAAAAGGTAGCATACAACGATGCTACTGGAACCCTTCCTAAGAATAAAATCCTTCCATCTTCACGTTTTAGGAATATCCGTTCCAATTCCTCTCTACTCTTGGTGGTTAGATCTTCACTAACGAGATAATCGAACGGATCCATAACGATCACCCCAAAAGTTCCTTAATTCTCTCGCTAGCTTTACTCATTTCAAGCAAAACTAAACCTAAATTGGCCCTCGGATTGGTCATAACTACAAGTAAAGCCTTTGGCCCTGCTCCTGTTGCTATTATCTTACCCTCCTTACCCTCAACGATGACCCTATCTGGAATACCCTTACCCAGTTCAGAAGTTGCAGTTTCAGCCGCTCCGAGCATGGTTGCCGTCATGGCAGCGAAAGCTTCAGCATTGATATTTTGAGAGATATCAGCCGCTATGAGTAACCCATCCCTCGAAACTATTGCAGAAGCTTCAATGTCTCCAACAGCCTTCAAATCCTTTAAAATCTTTTCAAGTTGCTCCCTCAGACTTGCCATATCCCTCACCTATCAGCAACTTTATCAACGCATCCAAAACCTCATAAACACCAATCTTCTTCGTAGCAACAGTTGGAATGATCGGAACGTTCTCTGGCAAATGCATCAGCTTTCTGATCTCTTCAGGCTTTAAAGCGTTTGGTAAGTCCTGCTTGTTTGCAGCGATAACATACGGCAAGCCAAACTGGGTGGTCTTTTCAAGCAACTGCTTAGCTCGCGGAAAAGTTTCTGGCTTAGTCGAATCGACAACCAGTATAACTCCCAAAGCTTCACTACCCAAAACCTTCAGAATAGGATCGAATCTTTCCTGGCCAGGAGTTCCAAATACGTCTATCGTGAAACCCTTATACTCAACCTTTCCATGATCCAATGCCACGGTTGTTCCCAACCTATCCACCGAGATGGCCTTGTTCGAAATCGCATGCACGAATGTAGACTTCCCTGCATTGTATGGGCCGGTAACCAGTATCTTCGGTATGTACGCCTTAACTCCACCCGGCTTTGCAACCTTGAACAGAACGGCCCTCCCCTTAACTTCAGTCCAGTCCACCTTCAGTATGCCATAGTAGTGACCTAAGATCACTCTGTGGTGAATACCACCGATCGTAACTACAGCATTTGAGAGTTCCTTGATCTTCTCAAGGATATCGTTCGGATAAGGCCATGCCGTGAAATTCGAAACTATGACCGAATCTCCAGCCATCTCCTTCCATCTTTCAAAATATTCTAAGGTCTTATCTCCGCAAATATCTAGTATTGTCGAAAGAGACCCAAAAACTATCAAATCATTCTCCTTTATCGCCTTTTCCATCACTTTATCTATCTCATCCAGATTTGTAGGGTCAGAAACAACATACCTTTCATCCGAAGATGCTCCGATATATGCGGAGTAAGCATCAACAATCGAAAAGTTTTCAAAATCATCAACAAACCATCCAAACTCCTTAAATCTATTTCTCAAGCTTATGGGACTCATTGTTGAAGTTACGTATACACACTTATAACCTTCTTCGAGATTCTTATAGAGCGTTTGCATTCCAAAGACGTCTCCTTCAACTTCTGGATCGATGTAGTACGTTAATGTCTTGCCACGGGGAATCTCCTTAAGTAGTTCATCCAGAACTGGGATTCCGATCTTCATGATGACACCTCCAACCTATCATCAACTATATCAAATTCTTTCCATTCAGTTCTTGTTGATGGGCTGAGATATCTAAAAACTCTCTTATTTCCTTCTTCTTTCAACTCAATTACACCGTTAAAAAGTTGCTTTAGCATTGCAATCGTCCTTTCGTCGTGCATAGTCTCATCAACCGTATAGAAGGCAAATGCTCCGAACGATTTGATTCTGTTCGTTAAAACGTGCAAAAATCTGAAAATCGTCTGCGGATTTAGATACATTAAAACAGTTGAGACTGAATCGAACGCAATTACGACATCTCTTTTACCAGATTTCCAAAATCTCTCCAAAAACATGTTTATCCGAACCGATATTCCAGTGAGATCCATGATCGATACTCTCTTTATGTTTTCGGTATCTGGAGCATCCGAAAAGATCGTCCTTGAAACACAGTCTATAATCTTAATATCGCTCAAGCTAAATCTCTGAAACCAATCCAAAACGGTCTCAGCGGTATCTTTGGTTGTGACATATATGCCACCAAAACCATCACTGACCTTTTCATAAACGATATTTCTAACTAATATAGACTTTCCAACTAAAGGCGGTCCGATAACCATGACGTTGTTGCTATCTATGTCTATTCCGAGGATGTTCAATCTCATTATTATAATCACAATCTTCAGTCGTATATAAATTTTCCTGCCTACTAACTTTATATATAAAGATGGGAATGAGGCAAAGTCTTATAAGAATCGTCTAAAATGCCATTGCCTATGAGGGAGGTTGTTGAGCTCAAGGGACACATCATAGACTCAATGATCCTACCAAAGGTTTTGGATACAATAATAGAGATGGGAGGAGATTTTGAGATACTGGAGCTAAGAGTTGGGAAGACAAAGATGGATGAAAGCTACTGCAAGATGATAGTTGAGGGCGATGAGAAGCTCTTTGAAGAGTTGGAAAAGTTGGGTGTCATTCTGCCAAAGAAGGAAGTTAAGGTTGCCCCTGCTCCGGCTGATAAAGTTTTGCCTGACGGTTTTTACGCTACTACACATCACCCCACTTACGTTTACATAAATGGACAGTGGAAGAAGGTTAAGAATATCGAAATGGACTGCGTTATTGTTATCGAGAACGGTGAGCCTGTTTGCAAGAGGCAGGGATTGGTTAAGAAGGGCGACTTGGTTGTAGTTGGGCACGACGGAATAAGAGTTGAAGTTCCACAGAGGCCAAGAGAACCAACCGACATCTTTGGCTTCATGACTTCCGAGGTTTCGGCTGAAAAGCCCGTAAACTCTCTGATAAAGAGACTAGCAAGGGAAATGAAGAGGATTAAGGACAACAACGGATTTATAATCCACGTAGTAGGTACGGCTGTTGCCCATACAGGTGCAGATGAGGCCCTGGCTGAGTTAATCAGAATGGGCTACTGTCAAGCCTTGTTCACGGGCAACGGTTTTGCCGTGATGGACATTGAAAAGCAACTCTTTGGAACGACTTTGGGCATGGACAAGAACACAGGAAAGGTCTATAAGGGCGGATACAGGAATCACCTTGTAGCAATAAACGAGATGTGGAAGGCTGGTGGCATAAAGAAGGCAGTTGAGAAGGGTATACTGAAGTCGGGAGTTCTTTATGAGTGCGTGAAGAACAACGTGCCATTTGTCATTGCCGGTTCGATAAGAGATGATGGCCCCCTGCCAGATACGATCACAGACGTTATGCAGGCTCAGGACGAGATGAGAAAGTACATCTGGAAGGCAAACGAAACCGGCAATGGGATGTGCATAATTTGGGCTTCGATGCTCCATGGGATCGCAACTGGCAACATGTTGCCATCCACGATAAAGACCGTTATAGTCGACATGAATCCTTACGTTGTCACCCGTTTGCTCGACAGAGGTACAACCCACGCTTTAGGAATAGTCAGCGATCCGGGTGTAGTTTTACCAATGCTTGTCAATGAATTGAAGAAGCTTGAGGAAGAAGAAAAGGAAAAATAATGAAAATTTTTTAACACATACTTTAACGGGCATAGAGGTGGTTCAGATGTACTGGAATCCAAGCATCGAAAGGATGCCACAAAAAGATCTGCAAGAGCTACAGGAGAGAAAGCTAAGAGCTTTGGTTTATTACGCATACGAATATTCCCCGTTTTACAGGAGGAAGTTCAAGGAGATGAGTTTGCATCCATGGGATATTAGAGGTTTGAACGATTTGCCCAAGTTGCCGTTCACATGCAAGCAGGATTTGAGGGATAACTATCCGTTTGGAATGTTTGCCGTTCCTCTTTCTCAGATTGTCAGATTTCACGCATCGAGTGGAACGACTGGAAAGCCGACTGTTGTGGGTTACACAGCCAAAGATATCGAAGTTTGGGTTGAATGTATGTGTAGAAGTTTGACAGCATGCGGAGTCACGAACGAGGACATAATGCAGATAGCGTACGGCTACGGGTTGTTCACGGGAGGTTTGGGATTCCACTACGCTGCCGAAAGGATCGGTGCAACCGTAATTCCGATGTCAGCCGGCAACACCCAAAGGCAGATAGAACTAATGAAAGATCTAAAGACAACTGTGATCTGTTGCACACCTTCGTACATGCTCTACCTTACGGAATACGCTGCAAAGATGGAAGTAGATATTGCGAACGACACGAAGCTCAGAATGGGTATATTCGGTGCAGAGCCTTGGAGTGAAGAAACGAGGAAGAGAATCGAAAAGAAAACTGGCATAGTAGCTTATGATGTCTACGGCACTTCAGAGTTGAGTGGACCTTTATTTACAGAATGCGTGGAGAGGCACGGACTTCACATCTGGGCAGATCACTTCCTAATTGAGGTTATCGATCCAGAAACTGGAGAGCAGGTTGGAGAAGGTGAGAGGGGTGAATTGGTAGTTACAACACTCAGCAAGGAGGCTCTACCGCTTATAAGATGGAGAACAGGAGATATAACGATAATGGAAACCGAGAAGTGCGCATGCGGAAGGACTCACCCACGAATTCTGAGGATATTGGGAAGAACTGACGACATGATCATAGTGAGAGGCGTTAACGTCTTTCCATCCCAGATCGAGCATGTGCTAATGCAGATCCCTGAGGTTGGAGAGCACTATATGATCATACTCGATAGGAGAGAAGATGGATTGGATGAGATGACCGTGCAGGTTGAGCTCAGCGATAAGGCCAAGATCGACAGAACTACAGATATACTAGAGCTTGAGAAGAAGATCGAGGAGCAGTTAAAAGCAGTGCTTGGAATCAGGGCTAAGGTTGAGGTAGTAAATCCTGGCACACTGCAGAGGTTTGAAGGGAAGGCAAAGAGGGTTATCGATAGAAGAAAGATTTGATAATTTTTATTAATTGGAAATATTTTTATTAAGTTTGAAATTTAAAACCCCAGGTATAGTCGTTACGGTAGGATCAATAGAAAGTTTTAACCAATCTCATTCAAAAGTTTCCTTACGGCGAGCAAATCCAAGCGGGACTGTGGCTTTATTATCCTTCTAGCTGGATCGGCAAACAGAACGTTATAAATTGAAAGTCTAAAATTTCGTCTATGATGTATTCGACATACTTAAACTCCTTGAAGTTCCTTAAATAGTCTAAAACCCTTTCGTAGAGAACCCTATTAACTTTTTCGAGCGGAAGAATGACATCGTACAGTTGTCCGAGTCGAATTCTAATGTACATCGAACAGAACCTTGATAAAATAGCTCGCAACGAATTTCTTCCTCAAATCAATGCAAAACGTAACTTGATAATGATTTAATTATCTCAATCATCAGCGCCGATTTTCCAGAGTTGATCGGACCATAGATGAAGTTAATCAGGTTTGAATGGATATTTAAAATACAAGCGATCGTAAAACTCAATATCGAGCATTACTTTAGATACGACACCTATGAAAAAGTATGTCATCTTCTAAAACCTACCGATCGTTGCTCAATCGAAAGACACCAAATAAACTGCAAGACAACTTTTATCTAAAGCTCAAAATAAAAATTAATTAAAATTCGATTTCACCTGTTCTGATTCTTATGGACTTCTCCACTGGTAGGATGAATATCTTTCCGTCTCCGTATTTTCCAGTTCTTGCACTTTGTATTATCGTTTCAACCACTGTATCTACATCATCATCCTTTACAATCAGGAATATCTCTATCTTAGGTAATAGATCGACCTCCATTTTTCTACCTCTGAACTGAAGAGTGATACCCTTTTGCTCACCTCTACCTTTTACCTCGTTTACCGTCATAGCAACGAATCCTTTTGCCTCAAGCGCTTTCTTTACATCTTCAAACTTCTCAGGCCTGATTATAGCCAAAACCATCTTCATGTGTACGCCACCTCTCCGTGCTGCGATATGTCCAATCCCACATACTCCTCCTCCTCACTAACCCTCAGCCCAATCACAGCATCAACGATTTTTGCAAGGATCAGCGTAACCACGAACGCATAGACTATGGCCGAAACTGCTCCTATTATCTGAGCGATGAACTGGTGAACGTTGCCCAAAAGCAATCCCTTAGCGTTTACGCTGGCAAATATTCCCGTAGCAATGGCACCCCAGAAACCACCGATTCCATGGACGGCCCAGGCATCTAAACTTTCGTCAATCCCTTTCTTAACTCTGAAGAGCATAGCCAGGTAGCATAAAACTCCAGCAACCGCTCCGATCACTATCGACGATAGCGGATCGACGTAACCTGCTGCCGGTGTTATCGCAACCAATCCAGCAACGGCACCACTTGCAATTCCCAAGCTACCCGGCTTACCCTTAACCCAGCTCGCAAACATCCATGCTAAGGCACCGGCTGCAGCTGCGGTGTTTGTCACTATAAAAGCGTTGCATGCTATGTCGTTCGCCGCCAAAGCACTCCCTGCGTTGAATCCGAACCATCCGAACCACAGCAAAGCAGTTCCTAGCAACGTCATCGGGATGTTGTGTGGTTCCATCGGATATTCCCCATAGCCCATCCTCTTACCGATTAGGAAAGCCAAAGCCAACGCGCTAAAGCCAGAGCTTATGTGAACTACCGTTCCTCCAGCGAAATCCAATGCTCCAAGCTGTGCAAGCCATCCATTGCCCCAAACCCAATGGGCAAGAGGATCGTAGACAAATGTAGTCCAAAGAACACCAAATAATAGAAACGCTGAAAGCTTTACCCTCTCAGCCATCGCAGAAGTGACAATTCCTAAAGTTATCGCTGCAAACATCAGCTGAAATGCTACGAAAGCATAGTCGATCAGCTTCAGGTTTTTAAGTCCTAAATGTTCCAAGCTACCGATTAATCCGTTGATGTCGCTGCCAAACGATAGCGTATACCCTATGATTATCCATTGAATGCTGACTATTGCTAGAGCCAGAAAGCATAATGAGATCATCGACAGGACATTCTTTCTTCTAACCATTCCTCCATAGAACAAACCCAATCCAGGAGTCATCAGCATCACTAAAGCCGTTGAAGCTAGTATCCAGGCGATATCTCCACTTTCCATGACTTCACAAAATTTACAATGTTTTTAAAAATTTTTAACAAATTGTCTTAAATGTTCATAATTTTTCATAGTTTGGATGATCAATTTAAAGATTTCCAATAATTCCGACTCTAATTTTGATTAGTTTGATATCGATGAACGTACAACTATCATCGAAAAATATTTAAAATTGATCGACCCACTGCAAAACAATGCCTAAATTCCTTTCGGTTCCAGCCATTATTCTCCCTGTACTCCTTTTGGTAGTAGTATTGGTAGAGTAAACTATCCCGCTTTTTTGCGGGGTTTCTTTGGGGTGGTTCTATGCGCGCTGCAGATGCGATCGTCAAGGCTCTGGAGATGGAGGGTGTCGAGCACATATTTGGGATTCCCGGCGGGGCTATTTTGGAGGTCTACGATGCCCTATACGATTCGGAGATAGTTCACATACTGACGAGGCACGAGCAGGCAGCTGTCCATGCGGCTGATGGCTACGCGAGAGCAACTGGCAAAGTGGGTGTTGCCTTCGCAACATCTGGCCCGGGAGCGACGAACACAGTCACCGGAATAGCCACAGCATACATGGACTCATCGCCCATAGTCGTCATGACCGGGCAAGTGCCTAGACCTATGATAGGAAACGACGCTTTTCAGGAGGCTGATACGACAGGAATAACCATGCCGATAACGAAGCACAATTACCTCGTCACAGATGAGAGGCAACTGCTGAGGATAATCAAAGAAGCATTCTACATAGCCTCAACAGGCAGACCTGGCCCGGTTCTAATAGATCTGCCAAGAGATGTGACGATGGCCGATATAGAATTCGACTATCCTGAGAAGGTCGATCTCATCGGCTACAAGCCCAAGACGAAGGGACATCCGAAACAGATTAAGAAGGCTGTGGATTTGATAATGCAGTCCGAAAGACCAATAATATTGGCTGGAGGCGGAGTTAGACTTTCGAATGCACATGAGGAAGTGCTTAAGCTCGCTGAGACCATTCCAGCCTTCGTAGTTACAACGCTGATGGGTAAAGGAGCAATCCCAGAAACTCATCCTCTATGCTTGGGATTCATAGGAATGCATGGAACCAAGTATGGTAATTACGCGGTTATGGAGGCCGATCTAATCATAGCAATCGGATGCAGATTCAGCGATAGAACCGTCGGCAAGTTCTCAGAGTTCGCTCCAAATGCTAAGATCATCCACATAGATATCGATCCGGCCGAAATTGGAAAGAACGTGAGAGTTGATGTGCCCATAGTCGGAGATGCCAAGTTGATATTGCAGGAGATGATTAAGATGATCAAATACAAGCAGAGAAAGGAGTGGTTCGATAGGGTTGAAGAACTGAAACGTAAATATCCGCTGAAGTACAAACAGGATGAAAACGTCATCAAGCCTCAGTTTGTGGTGGAAAAGATATACGAGCTTGCACCAGATGCAATCGTAACAACCGAAGTCGGGCAGAATCAGATGTGGGCGGCTCAATACTTTAAGGTCAAGTATCCAAGGCAGTTCATAACCTCTGGTGGGCTCGGAACGATGGGATTCGGATTTCCGGCTGCTATGGGTGCTCAGGTCGCTTTTCCAGATAGGATAGTTGTGGATATCGCCGGAGACGGAAGTTTTCTGATGAACATCCAGGAGCTAGCAACGTGTGTCGATTACGACATTCAGGTTAAGGTCTGCATTCTGAACAACGCGTATTTGGGTATGGTTAGGCAGTGGCAGCAGTTGTTCTACAGGAAGAGATACTCCGCAACCCGTTTAAGATATCCTGAACTAAGCTTCGAGAAGATCGCAAAGGGATTTGGAGCTGTTGGCATTACGGTTGAAAAGCCGAGTGAGGTTGAAGATGCTTTAAAGGAGGCTTTTGAGATAGA
>CAZBFC010000089.1:0-15967 GCA_964491095.1 uncultured archaeon
ATAACTTCATCCTCTGCCTCATCAATAGATTTGATCCTCCTTACATCCATAATTTCGAAATCGTATACCTTCACAGCCAAAAACTCTACCCTATCTATCTCCTCGCACTCCTTATTTCTCAGAACTGCTGGCATTAGATTGTAGCCATTCTCGAGTTCCTCTCCATAAACCTCTCCATAAAAAAGCTCTTGCAAAATCTTGTTGAAGAACCACCAACTCTCTTCAACGAGCCTTTGCTTGGGATACCTCCCAAGAACAAATATAACGTTTTCAACGTTCTCCTTTTCGTGAATCCATCTACATCCCTTGCAGCTCCAGACGTACTCACCGTGGGATGATAAAACAAGCTCACCGCCCAGATCGTAAAGTAGACATGGGTAGAATGGGCAGTAGCAAAACGTACAATCCTGTCCAGAAAAATGGCATGGATAGTATTTACATTCATAATTTGGGCCGTATATTCCGTCCAAAGCTTTAAAGAGATCTATCAGTGTCCTTTCCCTAAGCTCGTTCATATCGATCACCTAACGAGCATCGCAACCATATCTCCAACTTTGACACCGATGTTCTCAGCTACTGGCTCGCACTTTGCGGTAAGCAAAAATGCTATCGGCTTAAACCTCGATTCGGAAAGGCTTTCGTAGTTTGCCATACCCTTCGCTATTATTACATCGGCATTTTCAAGCCTCTCAAGCGTTTCGGCTGGCAACTCCTCCTCAATTATTCCCACGGCACCAAGTCCGTTTGTTAGAATCTCATCGGCGATCTTATCAACTCCAGCCTTCACAGCATCTTCAAGCGTTGCATCGCTTATTATAGGTTTACCCCTCACAACGACCGTCAACCTCTCACATATTGCTTTAATCTCCTTCATAAATAACGTATCTATAACGATCTCGCCGCAGTTGTCTGTGAGGTACACAACCTTACCCCTGCAGAGATCTCTGATCTCATCGAGATGATCGATTGCAAGTCCCTTGGCGTATTGGGCTTTGAAGTACTCCATGAAGTCTTCATCTGCTACCTTATGACCCATAACACCGTAATCGAATGTGTTTGCGATAATTGAGGCTATTGCGGAAGCTCTAAATTTGTCATCCTGTCTTTCGACGAAATCTCTTACGGCAGGCAGGAACCTCATTGCAACCTCATTGGCCTTCTCTTTAAGTTTTTTATACGGATCCTCAACTCCCAGAACTTCGTAAACCCTCCTATGCATGTACGTTGCTATGTGGGCGTTTATCTCCCTTTTGGGATATCTTTCAGCCAAAATTTTGAGGGCTTCACCAACAGCTTCAAATATCTTTTCATAATCGTCCGTTACCATTTTACACTCCATATAAGTTCTGTTTAGTAGGCAAGCTGGACATCTCGGCGATA
This sequence comes from uncultured archaeon, assembly GCA_964491095.1. GTDB lineage: Archaea > Halobacteriota > Archaeoglobi > Archaeoglobales > Archaeoglobaceae > WAKM01. Next base: position 1,381 of record CAZBFC010000089.1, read on the forward strand.
TTTTCATGCTCGAATTTCGATCAGACGGATATTAAAGCTAACGGAATTCTCGAATAATCCTCAAGCTCGACGATTTTTTCCCACAGCCTGGTACAAGAGCAACTCAATCTGTCAAATACCGAAGGATTTTGGGTTAAAGAGAAATCTCTTATCGCTTTTGCGACATCTCTATCACATCTTCCACAGTTGTGAGGCCCCCTACTTTTTCCGTAGGCAACTGGATCACAGATCGTCTCAATTTCAGTATTTTTTAGAACTTCTACGGCACTCCAAAGCCAGGGTGGACGATAGAGCTTCTTAAGCCATAGCTTCTCTACATAGGTGTCCGATTGAACGTTCGTTAGGTTGATCGACACCACATCAACCAAATCCCTAATGGCCTTGATAGATCTGGCCACATCTCTTATAGCCTCACCCTCAGACAGAAATGGAGGTTTAAGCAGAAGATAGGCTTTAACCCTTACACCGTAAGATTTCAGTAACCTTGCAGCCCTTTTGAAATCTTCAAATTTGAATCCCTTATTTATACAGTGCTCTCTGATGAAATCATCAGCAGTCTCAAGCCCTATTCCAACTTCGGTTTCAAAATCAAGTGATGAAAGTTCTTCGACTGTTTCCCTACTCACGAATTCTGGACGACTTTCGACTATCAACTTCTTGATCTTTCCAGCTAAAGATTTATAAACGAAACTTCTGAACTCCTTTGGAATCTCATTCGAATCTAAGAAACTCCCCGAAGTGAAGATCTTTACAACTTCTGCTCCATCTAGATTTTTCAAGGCAAATTTGAACTGCTCAATTAAATCGTTCAACGTTACATCTTTGGATGTATCCTTCTTATAGCCGCACATCAGGCATCGATTCCAATAGCAACCCCTTGAGCGGAGTATGATCGTTAGACATTTGACTATTCTCTCACCAAGCCTTTCCTTTTCAATCCAAACAGCAACAGGCTTCACAGCCATTCAAATCTTCTCCTCAGTCTTAAAATTTTACCCATGTAAATTCCGATTATCAACCCGGCTAAATGTGATACATGCGCCACTCCAGTCTCCATTGAGAACGGGAGCAGAACTATATCGTATAGAGCAAACAGAAGGATAGCAAGCCTTATATTTATCAGTATCGGTATCGGGAATATTATGACGTTTATGTACGGTGCGATCATCGCCAATGCTCCCATAATACCAAATATCGCCGCCGATGCTCCCAAAGCTGGGATGAAAGGATTTGTCCAAAATGCATAGGCTAGATAAGCTAAATTTCCGGCAATTCCAGAGAGGAAGAATACTTTAAGATAGTTTCCTCCACCAACTCTCCTTTCAAGCTCAGAGCCGAAAAAGAGTAGAACGAGCATATTCACGAAGAAATGCCAAAAGTTAGCATGATCGAATATGGCCGTAACGATTTGCCAAGGCATCCTAGGAACCAACGCTGGAGTTAAGGCTAAATAGTAGTCGACGATTCCTCCAAACAGTAGCTTGATGAATAGTACAACTGTACAGATCCCTAGGATTATGTTATTCCAGCCGTAAACACCTATCCTTCTAACGGATCTCTTCACGGGCTTAACCGAAATCTCAATAGGTTTTGTTACACTTTTGCTCCTCTTAACTTTAACCGGAACATTCCAGTAATCTTTGCTCCTTATTCCTGGACAGTTGTGATTTTCAGGCAATCTATGCTCGGCACAAAACGTTCCACCGCAGTATTTACATCTGTAGGGAAGATACTCCTCCTTTCCACATACATCACATTTTGCCACTTTTAAACCTATGAACCGTATATATTTATAGCTTTTCAAAACCTTTATTATCGATTGATGGTTGTGGAAGGTGGATGAGAAAGTTTACAGTGGTAGTCAATGGAATGGAGTATAAGGTTGTTGTAAAGAGGGTTACGAGAACACTGTACAAGGTTAGATTGGGAGACAAGGTTACGGATGTTTTGATTAGGGAGGATAAGGTTACCATAGCCAAGCCCAAGGTTGAAGCTGAGAAGAAGGAGGTAGAGGTTGCTGAAGGTGAGACTATTAAGGCAATGCTGCCGGGAGTAGTTACAAAGATTCTCGTTAAAGAGGGAGATAGGGTAAAGGCTGGAGAAATCATAATGATTCTAGAGGCTATGAAGATGGAAAACGAAGTTAAGAGTCCGAAAGATGGTGTGATCAAGCAAATCGTGGTTAAGGAAGGAGACAGAGTTGAAGCAGGGGATATCTTAGCTGTGATGGATTGATTTAAATATCGTTCCAATGACTGAATCATGTGCTAAAGTGTGATCTCTGCGGGAGAAGAGCTGTAATTTACCAAAGATATGCAAACAGACATCTCTGCAAAAGGCATTTCATAGAACATTTTGAAAGGAGGGTCAAGTATGCGATAAAGAAGTACAACATGATAGAAAAGGGTGACAGGATTGCCATAGCCTTAAGCGGTGGAAAGGATAGCGTAACTCTAACCTACGTTCTTCACAAGCTTTATGGACATAGAAACGATCTAGAGTTCATTGCGATAACTGTGGATGAGGGAATCGAAGGTTATCGTCCTCCAACTGTTGAAATTGCAAGAAAGATAACAAAAGATTTGGGAATTGAGCATGTTGTGGTTTCTTTCAAGGATCACTTCGGAATGACACTCGATGAGATGGTCAAAATTGGAGATAAGAAACCCTGCACATATTGCGGAGTTTTCAGGAAGTATCTGCTCAACAAAACTGCAAGAGAGTTGGGTTGCACCAAACTTGCAACTGGGCACAATTTGGACGATGAAGTTCAGACAATACTGCTCAATTTTCTGCAGGGAGACATAGCGAGACTTGCAAGGTTGATACCACAAAGAGTCCAAAAGGGGTTGGTCATGAGGATCAAACCCTTCAGAGAGGTATACGAAAAGGAGGTGGTAGTTTACGGTTTGCTTCACGGGTTGCCGATGGATTTAAATGAATGTCCGTACAGCCATTTTCCAGTTAGGGATGTTGTGAGGGATTTCATATACAGCTTTGAGGAGAAGTATCCGGGAAGAAAGTTTTCAATAATGAGAAGCTTTGAAACCCTGATACCATGCTTGAAGCAGATGTTTCCGCAGATAGATCTCAACAGATGTGAAAGATGCGGAGAGCCAACGCCTAAGAGGATCTGCCAAGCCTGTGTTCTTCTTGAGGAACTTAAAAGTAAGGTTAAATAAAAAACCAAAAGATTTTATTCTGAATACTGTATTCCGATCTTATGGATAGGTTAACTGCAACGCTTATAGCATTTGCAGTTGCTGTGATTTGTGTCTTAGTGGCGATAGGTTACTTCTTTGGTGTATGGTTTTTGATCAGACTTATTTTGGGTTTGATATTCCTGGGACTCACAATAGTTTTTGCAGTTATGTTTGGGATTTTAATATATGCAAGATCGTTTAAATACGCTTTTATCTCTGCTTTGGGATTGGTTTCATCAGCCTATGCCGTCTACCAGTGTTATGTATGGACATACCCCATGCATGTTCTGTACATAATAGTCACATATATCGTCGTGCTTATTTTTGGGATCTGGTGGATCTCTGAGCCGGATTTGAGTATAGCAGAAAGGCTTAGAAGTGCGACATCACTTGAAAGATCGGGTAATTACAGAGCGGCGGCAAGGAAATTTGAAAAGAAAGGAGACTATATTAAAGCTGCGGAATGCTACATAAAAGCTGGAATGCTCGAATCGGCAGCTTGGTGTTATGAGAAGGCAGAAGATTTTGCAAGGGCTGCTGAGCTATATGAGAAACTTGCTAGAGAGAAGGGAGAAGCGTACTATTGGAAAGAGGCCTATGAGTTCTGGAAGAAGGCTGGAAATAAAGTTAAAGCTGCAGAATGCTTGGAAAACTACGCTAAAGATGAACCCTGGTACTGGGAGGATGTTGCAAAGTTATATGAAGAGATAGGAATGAAAGAGAAAGCTGAAAAGGCTTGGAAGAATGCCCTTGAGTATTATATAAAGGAAGCACAAGAAGAAGGTGTATTTTGGGAGGATGTTGCGAAGATATACGAAAGATTAGGTGAGAAAGAGAAGGCTAAAGATGCATGGATGAAATACGCTAATTACTGTGAAGAGGAGGCTAGAAAAGATCCAGCATGGTGGAAGCACGTTGCTGAAGCTTATGAAAAATTGGGAAATACGCAAAAGGCAGAAGAGGCAAGAAAAAAGTATGAAGAATATAAAAGATCGAGGGAGACTAAAGCTGAAGTCTAGTATCGGTGTATCTCTTCTTAAATTATATTATATAATGAAAATTAGATTCAGATACTCCGTTTTTTAATTTTAAAAATTAATTTTTTAAATCAGTGTTTCTTTAGGCATTGACCCTCTAACAGATGAAACCGACTTAAGGTTTGGATGATACAAAGCGAGATCTAAAAGGGTCAGCACCGATTGGAAACTCATTGCTAAAGCTAAACATTTTTGAAATTTTGCTAATTTTAATACTAAATGTTAAGTATAAACTTTACTTTAACTAGTTTTTGATATTCTCTAAATTTATAAAAACTTACAAAATCAAAATTTTAATCAATAGCTACATACATTTTTAATCATGAAAAAGCTCATAGCTCTGGTAGCTCTGGTTTTGCTTGGAGTTTGTCTGATAGCCTTTCAAGTTCAAGCTAAATTTGAAAGTTCATCGAATACAACTATAGTGGTTTTAGGTGAAGCCAAGATTACCACAAAACCAAACATAGCTACGATCTGCCTGGGCGTTGAAACGGAATCCGAGAACGTTACCCAAGCTTTAAACGAGAACTCAGAGAAGCTAACTAAGGTAATTTCTGCAATTGAGGGACTTGGAATCTCCAAAAACAACATAACGACTACGTATTTTAGAATCTATCCTGTCAGAGATTACACAACAAATGAGCTTAAAGGGTACAGGGTTGTGAATGAGATAAAGATCAAGATCAGAGATCTGAACGATATAGGAAGGATAATAAGTGTAGCGATCTCATCTGGAGCAAATAGGGTTGAATGGATCGAGTTTGGACTTAGCAAGGATAGGATTAAGATGTTAAGGGAAAAAGCGATTAAAATTGCTTGTGATGATGCTAAAGCAAAAGCCGAGACCATTGCTGAAAGTTTAAACCTGACGATTACTGGAATTTCAAGTATTAAAGAGCAGACAGTGTACTTTCAACCATACAGAGTTTATGGATCCGAACTCGGGCCAGTTCCAGCACCCACCACTGTTACACCTCCGATAAAACCTGGCGAAGTAACCATAAGCTTCAAGATCGTCGCAACCTTTATCGCACGTTAAACTTTAATTTTTTGTGACGAAGATCGAGTTAATGGATGAGGCTATAAGAGCTGGAAAGATATCCGTAATTGCAAACGTCGTTCTTACAGTTGTCAAAGGCTTAGCTGGTGTTTTCGCTGGAAGTACGGCGCTTATAGCGGATGCATTCCATTCACTTGTAGATGTTTTGGGATCAGCTTTGGTTTGGATTGGAATTAAGATCGCTCAAAAGCCACCCGATAGGGCTCATCCTTACGGACACTTCAAGGCAGAGAGCCTTGCAGAATTGGGTGTTGGTTTGGTTATAATTTTTACATCACTTTCAATCTTAATCGAAGCTGTAAATAGCCTGATTTCTGGAGTTAAACCAAGCTTTGAGGTTTATGCTTTAATTGTAGCTTTATCCTCCGCTATGATAAACGAAGTTCTTGCAAGGTATAAAATTGCAGTTGGAATAAGGACGAAATCGTCATCATTGATAGCTGAAGGAAAGCATTCAAGAACGGATGTAATTTCAAGCTTATCGGTTGTTTTAGGATTTATTTTAGTTTACTTTGGCTACTGGTGGGCTGATGCTGTTGTAGCAATTGCGATATCCATTTTGATTCTTCAGATGGGTGGAGGGATATTGAAGAACGCGATAGATGTTTTGATGGATAAGGCTGACGAGGAGTTATCGATGAAGATCGGAAAGATAATTGAGGGTATCGAGGGTATAAAGTCGGTCGATTTCGTTGCTGTTAGAGGAACCTGGAGGAGTAAGATCGTTGAGATTCATTTCACAGTTGGTCCTGAAATTGGAGCGGAACAGATAGATGAGATAATTAGAAAAATTGAAAGTTTGAAAGATAGCTTTTCAGAGATAGTTAGAATAATCCCCGTTGTTAAGATTTCAAAGGAGATAAGAAGAATTGCCATTCCGGTGGATGAAAACGATAACTATATTGGAGATCTGAACGCCAAGTTCTTTAGGATTGTAGATTTAAAGACTAAGAAGTCTTGGAAAATTCAAAATGAGTTTTGGAACGCTCAAAAGATGAAGGGATATTTAATAGCTGAACTACTGAGCAAAAACAAGGTCGATGTGATTGTGGTTAGAAGGATAGGTGAAGGTGCCAAGAATCATTTGAGAAGTAAAGGAATTGCGATAAGGTTCGTAGAACGCTTAGACAATTTGGAAGATGTTACAAAGATCGCTTTAATGTGAACTTGAAGGTTTTAATAAAAATCAGCTCTCCAGAACGATCTCGATGTTTACATCCTTTGGCACTTGAATCCTCATTATCTGTCTCAACGCCCTTTCATCCGCTGCAATGTCGATCAACCTCTTATGAATTCTGAGCTCCCAATGGTCATACGTTTCACTGCCTTCACCGTCTGGAGCCTTCCTTACCGGAATCACGAGCCTTCTGGTTGGAAGCGGTATGGGGCCACTTATCTCAACACCGGTCTTCAAAGCTATCTCCTTGATCTGATTGCAAATTCTGTCCAAATCCTTTGGATTCAATCCAGAAAGTCTAATTCTAGCCTTTGGGCCTTTGATTGCCATAACAAATCACCCAAAATAAAAAATGGAGGAATTACTTCCTCGGCGTAACTTCGATAACCATTCCAGCTGCGATCGTCATACCCATGTCTCTGACAGCGAACCTGCCGAGCGGTGGAATGTCCTTGACCCTCTCGATTACCATCGGTCTTGTTGGCTCGAGCTTGACGATTGCTGAGTCACCAGTTTTGAGGTACTGTGGATTCTCCTCCTTAACCTGACCCGTTCTCGGATCGATCTTCTTGATTAGCTCAACGAATCTGCAAGCAACCTGGGCTGTGTGAGCGTGAACCACTGGCGTATAGCCCACAGTGATGGCTGTTGGATGCTGCAGTACGATGATCTGAGCCGTGAAGTCCTTTGCAACGGTCGGCGGGTTGTCTGGATGTCCGGCAACGTCTCCTCTCCTCAGATCCTTCTTGCTGACACCTCTAACGTTGAAGCCAATGTTGTCTCCCGGATAAGCCTCCTTAAGCGGCTCATGGTGCATCTCGATACTCTTTACTTCACCTACGATACCTGGCGGTTCGAAGATTACCTTGTCACCCACTCTAAGCACTCCACTCTCTACTCTACCAACCGGAACTGTACCGACACCTTTGATCGAGTAAACATCTTGGATTGGAATCCTGAGTGGCTTGTCTACCAACTTCTCCGGCGGCTTGAGTAGGTCGAAAGCCTCGAAAACTGTCGGCCCTGTGTACCAAGGCATCTTGTCGCTTCTCTTGTAAACGTTGTCACCGTAGTAGGCGGAAGCTGGAATGAACGGGATCTCATCAATCTTGTAACCCAAACCCTTCAGGAGCTTTGCAATTTGGTTCTTTACCTCTTCATACTTCTTCTGGTCGTAGTTTACTCTGTCCATCTTGTTGATTACTACGATCATCTGGTTGATACCCAACGTTCTTGCAAGGATCGCATGCTCCTTCGTCTGTGGCTGAATACCTTCGGCAACATCTACAACCAGTATGGCAGCATCAGCCTGGCTAGCTCCTGTGATCATGTTCTTGATGAAGTCTCTGTGTCCTGGGCAGTCTACAATCGTGATCATGTACTTGTTCGTCTCGATCTTCCTGTGGGCGATGTCAATCGTCACTCCTCTTTCTCTCTCCTCTTTAAGCCTGTCCATTACCCAAGCGAACTCGAACGTAGCTTTACCTTTCTGCTCGGCCTCTTTCCTATACTCCTCAATGATCCTCTCTGGGATCAATCCAGCCTCATACAGCATCCTTCCAATTAGTGTGCTCTTACCGTGGTCTACATGCCCGATTATAGCAACGTTAATGTGCTCCTTCTCCTTAGGCATTTGCACCACCCCAAACGTTTTTCACTTGCTAAAATTGAAGGGTATATAAAACTTTCACCGCTTGTCGACGTAAGTTAAATATATTTTGGTTAAAAATTAAGGATATGTGCATACTCGTCGGTTTGGATGGATCGAGCCAGAGTTTTAGGGCTTTGGAGTTTGCTCTTGAGGAAGGGAAGTTGAGAAAGAAGAAGGTCGTTGCAATTCATTCGTTATACGGTGGAACAAAGACTGACGAAGAAGACATCCAGAGAGGGGAGGAAATTTTAAAAAAGGCTGATGAGATCGCAAAGGACTACGGCGTTGAGATTGAAACACATCTGCTCGTTAGAGGGAAGAGTCCGGGAGAAGACATCGTAGAATTTGCCAAAGAGATTGGAGCTGAGATGATAGTTGTAGGTATGAAAAAGAGGAGTCCACTTGAAGAGGTAATTTTGGGCAGCGCTGCCAAATACGTCGTTGCAAATGCCACTCAACCTGTGGTTTTGGTTAAGTGACTCAATATCTCGATTGCGAAATCTATCTCCCTCTTTCCAATTATCAGGGGTGGAACGAACCTTAGCGTATTTTCGGAAGTTGCATTTATAACCAATCCTCTTTCAAGAGCTTTTGGAACTATTTCAAACGCATTTGGAACTTCCACACCGATCATCAATCCTAGGCCTCTTGCATTTAATCCTATCTCTTCAAGTTTACCTCTAAAGTATTCACCCATCTCTGCCGAGTTTTCAATAAGCTTCTCCCTTTCTATCACCTCGATGGTTGCAAGCGAGGCTGTGCATGCTAGCGGATTTCCACCGAATGTGGAGGCATGCTCCGTAGCCTCTAACTTCTCTGCGATCTCATTCTTAACTCCAACCCCACCTATGGGAAAACCAGAACCCATAGCTTTGGCCATCGTCATGATGTCTGGCTGAACACCAAAATGCTCTTTGGCAAACCACCTTCCGGTTCTTCCAAAGCCTGTCTGAACTTCATCAAATATCACGACAAATCCATGCTCATCTCTCTCATCGAAAATCGCTTTGATGAATTCCTTCTCAGCCGGATACACGCCAGCTTCACCCTGAACTGGCTCAACTATGACCGCTGCTGTGTCATCATCGACCTTCTTTTCCAAGTCGTGAACGTCGTTGAACTTGGCAAACTCGACCGGCTGAATCAGAGGCTCGAACGGTTTCCTAAACTTCTCCTTCCAGGTTACCGAGAGGGCACCCATAGTTCTTCCATGAAAAGCTCCAGTGAAGGCTACAAACTTCTTCCTGCCTGTAACCTTTCTTGCAATCTTTAGAGATGCTTCCACAGCCTCAGCACCGCTGTTGCAGAAGAAGAACTTGTCCAAGCCGGTAATTTCCTTAAGCTTCTCCGCAAGTTCTATCTGCGGTATGGTGTAGAAGAGATTCGATACGTGAACGAGCCTCTGTAACTGTTCTCTGACTCTCTCTATGAAGAGCGGATGAGAGTGACCTATCGATACGGTTGCAATCCCAGCTACGAGATCTAAATACTTCTTGCCTTCAGCATCGTAAAGCCAGCAACCCTCACCTCTAACAAATACGACCTTCTGTCTTCTGTAGAAAGGAATAAGAACCTTTGATTCCCTTTCAAACCAATCCATGAAGCTTCCGCTACCTAAAACTATATATCCCTAACCCTTTCTCCCGAGCCAACTCAGATAGTTGCAATAGGGACAACCTAAATCCCAGGTTCCATCCTTGGTTCGGATCTTTATCTTTCTTAGGCCGTGCTTCTCGCAGGTTTTCGATGAAATATAAATTCTACCCTTTTGAGGTAGTGGAAGTGAAAAATCACATTTCGGATAGTTCAAACAACCGATAAATCTCTTTTCAGCCTTCTTAATAACCAAATCTCCACCACATTTCGGACACTTCCCAACGTAGTTCTTCTCAAGCTCCTTTCTTTTGTCTTCTTCGATACCCTCCTTTAAGCATTTTCCAAGTTCTTCAGTATCGATTTCACTCAGAATTCTGTCTAAAAACTTTATAGATTCAATTAGAACAATTTTATCGCTCAACCTACCTTCTGCAATTGCATCCATATCTCTCTCAAGTTTTGCAGTCATATCCGGCAACGTTATAACTTCGGCATTCTTCTTTAGTGCTTCTATAACTGCAAAAGCCGTGCTTGTTGGTTTTAGTGGATTGCCGTAAACGTATTTCCTATCAAACAGCTTTTTGATTATCTCGTGCCTCGTAGACTTCGTACCCAATCCCAACTTTTCCATGATCTTTATCAGCCTTCCAGTTGTGTACCTCTGCGGAGGCCTCGTTTTCTTTTCGGCAACCCTCCTCCCTTCGATCCTCAGAACATCTCCAACCAAAAATTCTGGAATTATGTTTTCCTCAGCTTGAATGTACGTGTATATGCTTCTCCAGCCCCTGTCTATGAGCTTCTTACCGGATGCTCTAAAGATCAAACCGTTAGCTGAAAATTCTACCCTTCTAACCTCCCAGACGGCTTTTGGTGCGAGCGAAGCTAGGAACCTTCTGACGATGAGCTCGTAGATCATCCATTCATCCTTGCTCAGTTCACTTCTGTTCGCAACCGCTGTGGGATGTATCGGTGGATGGTCTTTTGTTTCCTTTCTACCCTTTGATGGTGTCATCGACCCAGAAAGGACGAGCTTGGCTTCCCTACTGAACTCACTGTCCAAGAACATCTCAACGAGCCTTCTCAAGTTTAACGTTGATGGGTAGACTGTGTTGTCTGTTCTTGGATACGATATGTAACCACTCATGTAGAGTTCTTCAGCAATTCTCATTGCCTTGTCTGGATCCATGAACCGTGAAGCTTCCTTCAAAAATTCTGTAGTGTTGAATGGGATAGGCTTGTTCTCCTCAATTTTCTTCTTTTCAAACTTTATAACTTTCGCATAACTTCCGATTTGACTCAAAATATTCTGAGCTTCCTCCTTATTTTCAAATCTCTTATCGAGCTTTGCTTCGATTCCCTTAACTTTGATGTAAATTTCCCAAAACTTCTTCGATTTGAACTCCTGAATCTGTTTCTCTCTTTCAACTATCAGCCTTAAAGTTGGAGACTGAACCCTACCAACGCTTAGAAAGTCTCTGCCAAGTTTTCCGGCTGAGAGGGAAAGTAGTCTTGTAAGGACTGCACCCCAAATCAGATCGACCTTTTGCCTCACTTCTGCCGCCTTTGCAAGGTTGTAGTCTATATCAACTGGATTTGCAAAAGCCTGTTTTATATCCTGTGGCGTTATCGCACTGAATCTGACTCTGTCAACTTTAACGTTTGGATTGACCTTTTGAATTATCTTTAAAGCCTCAACACCTATGAGTTCTCCTTCCCTGTCGTAATCGGTTGCAATCGTAACTCTGTCGACTTCTTTAGCAAGTTCAACCAAAAGCTTAGCAATAGATTTTTCTCTTATCCTCCAAACGAACTTCGCCCTTAAAAGAGCCCTAAGCGGTGTTTTCTTCCAATCGTTGTATTCTGGAGGAAAGTCTACCTCAACTATATGCCCCTTCAATCCCAAAACGTAAGCTTCATTTGAAGGAGAAAAATAGTAGTTGACACCGTACCGCTTAAGCCTTTTAACATCTTTAAAGAGAATTTGAGCTATCCTTCTGGCAGTTTTGTCTTTCTCAGCTATTATAAGCCACATTATCAGGAAGCTTCCTCAATCAGAACTGCATTTATCAATCCTTCTTGGCTTGGCCTGTTCGTGACCTTTGCCAATCCAATTGAGGTTTCGATTATTGCACCCTTGGTGATGACGTTCCTCCTTGCGTAGTGGACGTGGGCGGGATTTTCAACTACCCTCTTGATCTCGGCTCTAACAACCTTTCCTTCCTTAGGAACGTAGACGTTCGCATACTTATCTCTGAACAACTTTATCTTGTAGTTACCTCCCCTAACCCTGACCTTCTTTATCTTTCTCTCTCCTATGAGAGTCTCTACCTGTGGTCTACCCATTTCGTACTTTCTCTTCTTTCTATGAGGTCTGAGGAGCTTGCCAGTGTAACTTCTCCTACTCCTACCCTGCCAGATCATGATATCGAGCTAAAGACAGCGTTATTTAAATATTTTTCCTCTCAGCTCAAAAACTCCTTAACCTTCTTCAGAACATCCCTATATGGAATTCTGTTCTTCTTGATCGTTATAACGTCCAGAACACCCTTTGGCCTATCCAAAGCTAAATCCTCCCTTACTATTAGAATTAGAGGGATGTTAGCCTCTGCTATCTTATCAAGCTTCTTTTTGACGTACTCTTCAGTCCAGAATCCAGCGATTTCAACGTATACTTCCTTATCACCCTTTCTAATGAGAAAGTCAGGAATATATGCGTGTCTTCCAGCCTTAACTACCCCCGGCTCCCTTATAACTTCACAGTTCAACAGAAACTTCATCCTCCTAGCAAACTCCTCTTCAAGCGAGGAATCGTAATCCACGACTTCGGTATAGTTGTCTGGGAATAGGAATCTATATCTATCGGAAATCTCCAAAAAGTAGATCCTTCGCTCGTATTCATCCAATATCTCAGCACGAATCCACCACTCCTTGGCTTTTATTATTTCAGGAATGAGCTTAGCCATCGAAGTCCCATACTTCCTCGTCATCTTTAAAATCGATGCGGCTCCAGTTAAACTTGTCAGGAGTTTTCCATCGCTCTCGTAAAGTTCGTACATCAAGCCCAGCCACTTTATTTTGCGAAATACGTTCTTATGATTTGATGATATCCAGAACGTGAGTCTCAGAGAGTTAAATATAGTTGTCTGAAGTAGGGAAAGGTTATAACGCTTGATAAGTTCCTCAGGTGTGATTTCTGGGACTTCCTTAAGGATCTGTTCCTCCTCTACATCTGCAAACATAGCCCTTTCTATTTCTTCGGGATCGACACCGAAATGTTTCGAAGCCTCCTCTATTATCCTCTTTCTCTCACTCAGCGAAGTCACGAAACCCCTCTCAAACAGAAACATTCTAACCGCAAGTGGATCAAGCTTGGTTGATTTTTCAAATGTACACTCTCTCTCGATCAACTTGGAAAAACCTCTAACCTTTCTGTAGTTCTTCGCATCTTCAATTTTTCTTAGGTTGGCTTGAATGAGCTTCAACTTCTTCCCCAAACCGAGTTTGTAAATTTTGATTACGATTTCAGCTAACCTAGTGTCGTTTAAACTTGCAAACTTCGGAATTATCATTCCACCCATCCTTCTAACTTCGAGCAACTCCTTGGGTAACACAATCCCAATTGGATGATCGATTAAAATCTGTCATTTTCAAACTATCAATTTTTGAGATGTAAATAAATTAAATCAAAAATTTTAAAATTATATAAAAATGGAAAAAGGTAATAAGCTCGCTGAGAACTCTCGAAGTGTTTGCAAGGTTGAGCTATGAGAGAGGTACGATAAGGATTGAGGGAAACGTCTACGTTCCCCATGCGAAGTGGGATGACAGAAGTGGATGTTACCGAGCATTAGCTTACAAATACAGGGACATAGTCGATTACTTAAGAAACTCTGGCGTTGAATTTGAGGATCACGTTACCGATAACGTTATTCCTTGCCCGATCTTCAATGCGGATATCAAGCTTAGAGATTACCAAGCCCAAGCGGTTGAGAGGTGGATGGACAACAAGAGAGGTGTGATAGTTTTGCCAACCGGAGCCGGGAAAACGCACATAGCATTGAAAATTATAAACGATCTAAGTGTTGCAACGCTTATAGTCGTTCCAACTCTCGCACTGCTTGAGCAGTGGAAAGAGAAGCTATCGGTTTTTGGGGAAGATTATGTTGGGGAGTTTTCTGGAAGGAAGAAGGAGCTTAAGCCGATCACGGTGACTACATACGATTCTGCATATATAAACGCTGAAATCTTGGGAGATAAATTCATGCTTCTCATAACCGATGAAACTCATCATCTACCCTCAGAATGTTACCGTCAAATAGCTGAGATGTCGATTGCACCTTACCGCTTAGGACTAACGGCAGTCTACGAAAGGGAGGACGGACTTCATTCGTTGCTACCGGATTTAATTGGAGGTATAGTCTACGAACTAAAACCTGACGATTTAGCCGGGAAATACCTTGCAAGATACGAGGTTAAGAAGATATTTATCCCTCTCAGCGAGGATGAAAAGCGAAGATACGATGAGAAGGCTAAGGTGTTTAAGGATTACATAGCCTCCAGAGGTATAAAGCTTGAGAACGTCGAAGATTTCAGAAGGATCGTTATGATGACTGGGCTAGATAAGAAGGCCTATGAGGCTCTCAAATCCTGGGATGAGGCGAGAAAGATAGCATTCAATTCAAAGAACAAGATCAGGAAGCTTAAGGAACTTTTGGAGAAGCACAAAAGCGACAAGATAATCATCTTCACACGTTATAACGATTTAGTTTATACAATCTCCAAGATCTTCCTAATTCCGGCGATAACACACAAAACTGATAAGAAGGAAAGAACGGTTATTTTGGACGGATTTAGAAGGGGAAG
>CAZBFC010000090.1:0-10464 GCA_964491095.1 uncultured archaeon
TTCTTCACGATAAATCTCATATCCTAACTAACGCTCTAAAAATTATAATGTTTTGCATGCTAAGTTAAACCTCAAAGCTCATGAGATCCTCGGCAATTCTGAATTGAATGTCATCCCTAACTCTTTTCAGTTGCTCGATTATCTTGTCTCTCACCTTATAGGCATGCGGGTACATGTGTGTGAGATACACAGTTTCAGCTTTGCAGAACGGAAGAACCTCAGCAAAGTTTTCTGGAGTTGTGTGATCATTCGACCTTCCAGATGGCAGAGACATCTCGTGGATAAGCACGTCGCACTCTATCTCCATAAGCTCCTTCAGTGGGCTCGTATCACCGCTCACGATAACCTTTCTACCATCAGACTCGATCATATAGGCTTGACTGATGATCGAGTGCCTTGTTGGGATAGTTCTAACCTTAAACTCTCCGATTTCAAATTCCGGATCTTCGAAAACCTTAAACTTGGGTTTTCGCCTGAGGTATGCGTAAGCTTCGAGCAGTGACTCCAAGAACGCCTTAGTTCCAGTTGGGCCAAATATAAGCAGTTCTTCCCCTCCGGTTAGCCATCTGGCTTTTAAGAGTGCAAGCAAATCACCGTTATGATCCAAATGGTTGTGCGTAAGCAGAACGGCATTTATTTCATTGAAATCGTTCAACCTCATAAAGGCTCCAACACCGATATCAACCAAGATCTTCGTTTCTTCTCCCTCAATTAGAACGCAACTTTGAGCTTTTGAAGTATCTATGCACGTTCCCGTGCCTAAGAACGTAACTTTCATGTATTTGAAATCATCTACTGGGATATTTACGTTAACGCAAACAATTAAAAGCGACATAACAAGCTTGAAGCGTGAAAGTTGCAGTCCTAAGGCCAAAGGATTATCTTGCCAACATCTCAGAGAGGCTAAGGCGGGAAGGTTTTGAGGTGATAGCAGTCCCTTTCCTTAAGATCGTTCCAAACGATGAAGGTATCGCTAAAATAGGGAATTTAAAAGATTTTGATGCCGTAATTGTCACAAGTCAAACTTCAGCAAGGATCTTAGTTGAACACAAATTTAAGCACGATCATGTTATTGCAATCGGAAAGAAGACGGCTGAGATACTCAAATCGGCTGGAATGAATCCCAAGATACCATCGAAGTTCGATTCGAAAACACTTTACGAGGAGTTCAAGGACGAACTGAAAGACAAGAGGGTTGCCATCGTCAGAAGTGATAAAGGAGATCCAATTCTGCTTAAGCTACCAAACGTTGAGGAAATAGTTCTATATAGGATTGAGTTCGAGCATAGAGACGAGCAGAAGAAGTTTATCAAATCGATGGATTTTGATGTCATCGTCTTTTCAAGCAGCATGATGGTTAAGAGCTTCTTTGAACTCGCAAAAGCAATGGAAAAGTTTGATGAAGTTCTTGAAAAGCTTAAGAGAAAGATAGTCATTGCAATAGGCCCTCCAACAAAGAAAATGCTTGAAAGTTATGGAATTAAGGCTTTGATGCCCGACGAATATTCGTTTGATGGTGTTATCAAACTTCTGAAGTCTATTAGCAGATAGTAAGATGCTGGCAATTAGGACAATCCGAAATGTTGAAAGAAAGTATCAAAAACCCAGATGATGAAATGCATACATGGATGTAGCAGTCATAGGAGGTGGTAACTTAGGTTGTGCCGTTGCTAAAGCCCTAGCCAAGAAGTATAAAGTTGTTGTGACGAGAAGAAACGTTGAAAAGATAAGGTTTTTAGAGGATGTCGGTTGTGAGGTTTGTTCCGATAACATCCGTGCCATCGATAATTCTGATGTTGTTTTTATTGCCGTAAAGCCAAAGGATATTTTTAATGTTTTATCTGAAGTTAAGAATAATTTAAATGATAAGATTCTAGTTAGTTTTGTCGCTGGTGTTAGAACCGACAGGATTAAGGAAGTCGTAAATTGTAAGGTCGTTAGAGCTATGACAAATATCTCAGCCGAAGTTGGAAGCTCGATAACCGCATACTACACGAGAGATCTAACGCCAGAAGAGGAGTTTGAACTGGAACTTATGCTCGAATGCATGGGAGATGTGATCAAGGTTGACGATGAGAAACTTTTAGACGCGATCACGGCCTATTCGAGTGCCATTGCGTTCATGGCCAAAATTTTCCAGTCTTTTGTTTACGCAGGTTTGAAACTTGGTTTAAGTATGGATCTAGCAAGAAAGATGACAACATGGCTTTTTAAAGGTGCTTCTGAGCTGTTAGATTTGGAAGAGCCAGAAGCTATAATCGAGAAGGTTACGACTCCAGCCGGAACTACCATAGAGGGTCTGTACAAGCTGATGGAACATCGAATAGATTTTGGAATAGTAGATGCAATGGTATCTTCGGTGGAAAAATTATACAAGCGATAAGATCGCTTTTTCCTCATCTTTTACAAATTTAGCTTTGAGTGATTTGTACAGTTTGGTAGCTTCGCCTTTCGTAAAATCCCTCCTCTCAATTGGTGTTTTTTCGATCACAATGAGCTTTTCAAGTTCTGAAGCGTATAGAGCAGCTTCTAAATTCTTTAAATTACCGTAACCGAATGGGACATCAGTCAGAATTACCTTCTCAGCCTTTTCTATCATCTTAAGGTTTCTCTCATGGGACCCATCACTTATCGGTGAGAATGGTGCCTCACTAACGATTTCAAATCCCAAGCTACTTGCTATTTCCCAATCGGTGTCGAGTACATTTAAAACTCCAGCCGAACCTTTTCTAAGCTTGAGCATTAGCTTAGCCCCGCTCCCACCCCCGCATATTACATGAACGTTTACTCCCTCAACCTTTTCAAGCTTAACCGGTATAACGTAAAATTTACCGGTAATGGGGTTTCTTCTAACAACCACCTCAACATCAAAAATGTCACCGATAGATTTCACTACATCCTCTGGCCTTCCAAAATCTATTATTCTTCCTTCTTTCATTAAAATCAGCTTGGAGCAAAATTGCAGGGCTAAATTGATATCATGAATAACAGCTATAACTAGAACCCCTTTCTCCGCTAGTTTCTTTAGTAAACTCATGATTTCGATCTGATAGTTTATGTCCAAATGGGCGGTGGGCTCATCCAAAAGCAGAATCTTAGGCTCTTGAGCCAAAGCCCTTGCGACGATGACCTTCTGCAATTCCCCACCGCTTATTTCTCCTATTGTTCGTCCAATCAAATGATCACAACCGACCGTTTTCATTGCTTTAAATGCAATCTCAAAATCTCTACCACTCTCTAGTTCAAATCTACCCAAATGTGGTGTTCTACCCATCAAAACAACATCTTCAACTTTGAAGTTAAAATCAATCTGAAAATTTTGTGGAACTACAGCAACGATCTTAGCCAGATCCTTAATACTGATTCTTTCAAGATCTTGTCCATCCAAGTAGATGACACCCCTCCTAGGCCTTAGAACTTTGGCGATCGTTCTGAGGAGGGTTGTCTTACCACTACCGTTTGGGCCTATTATACCTATGAACTCTCCCCCATGCGCTTCGAAGCTTATATCTTTAATTACCTCCTCGAAGTAGCCCGAACTTACACCCTCGAGTCTCAAATGCATGCTACAACTAGGATTAAAGCCTTAAATATCCATCTGCTCAATTTAAATGGAATGCAAAAACTCATCGAAGCTTTAAGAGAGATCGGAATCGAAAGGTTAAATGAGCTTCAGAGGATTGCGATTCCAAAGGTAGCCAAAGGTAGAAACATTCTCATTGTTGCTCCTACTGGAAGTGGTAAGACCGAGTGTGCCATTATTCCTATTTTGAATAAAATGCTAAAGATCAAATCTGAAGGAATCACTCTAATTTACATAACCCCTCTAAGAGCCTTGAATAGAGATCTTCTTAGAAGACTTCACACACTTGCAAAGATACTGGGTTTTAGCATCGCCGTTAGGCACGGAGATACGGCCGAAATCGAAAGAAGAAGGCAATCGCTAAAACCACCCCAGATTTTGATCACAACGCCTGAAACTTTCCAAATTCTATTCTTGGGTAGTAGGCTTAGAGAATCCTTAAGGAACGTTCGATTCGTTGTAATAGATGAGGTTCATGAGCTCGCTGAATCCGAAAGAGGTGTACAATTGGCTGTAGCTTTGGAAAGACTCAAAGAGATTGCAAGTTTTCAGATCGTTGGGTTATCTGCAACGGTTAAGAATGCTGAGGAAGTTGCAAGATTTTTTGGAATTTCGGAAGTTTTGGTATGGAAGGGCAAAAAGTTGTACGAATTTTACGTTATAAAGCCAGAAAAAGAGACAGATTTAGCAGAGAAACTTGGCGTTAACGAAGAATTTGCCAAAGAGCTTGAAGCGATAAGAGATATCGTCAGTTCTCATAAATCTGCCCTTATCTTTGTAAATACGAGACAAACTGCCGAAGCTTTGGGCTTGAAGTTGAAGCAGATTATGGATGTTGAAGTACATCACGGCTCACTCTCAAGAACTGCAAGAATAGAGGCTGAGGAAAAGTTTAGCAGAGGTGAGCTAAAAGCTTTGATTTGTACATCTTCAATGGAGCTTGGAATAGACATAGGACATGTAGACGTTGTTATCCAGTTCAACAGCCCAAGAGAAGTCACTAGACTCGTTCAAAGGGTTGGAAGAAGTGGACATAAGGCAGATAGGATATCCAAAGGATATATAATTGCAGAAAACTTTGATGACATATTGGAATCCTGGGTTATAGTTGGCAAGGCTGAGAGAGGGGAAATTGAAGAGACAAGGATGCACGAATTGAGCTTGGATGTTCTGGCAAATCAGATCTGTGCGATCGCATTGGAATATAAGCAGATAGAAGCCGAAAAATGTTACGAAATCATATCGAGAGCGTATCCATTCAGAAATCTAAAATTCGAGGTTTTCCTTGAGATTTGCAACTTTTTAGCTGAAGATAGGATAATAGCATTCGATGGTGAAGTCATAAGGCCAACAAGGAAGACTAGAAGATACTTCTACGACAACATCTCGATGATCCCAGATGAGAGGAGATTCAAGGTCATAGACATAACTTCTGGCAAGGCTATAGGCTTTCTAGACGAAAGTTTCGTCTCATCTTTTGAAGGATCGATCTTTGCCATGAAGGGAGAGCTTTGGAGGATCGTTGCTATAAACGATGTAGTTAAAGTTGAACCCGTTAAGGAGGAGGGTGTAATTCCTTCGTGGGTGGGCGAAGAGATACCAGTTCCTTTTGAGGTTGCTCAGGAGGTAGGAAGGGTCAGAAGATGGATAGCTGGAATGCTGATTTCTGGAATAAAAGAGAAAGAAATCACCGATATTTTAATGGAAAGATTTAGAACCAACGAAAAAGCTTGCAGAGAGGTTATTTCGATTATAAGAGAGCAGATATCCAAGGGCTTTGCTATTCCCACAGATAACAGAATTACAGTAGAGGGAGAAGGGTTAGTGGTTGTAAATTGCTGCTTTGGACATAGGGTAAACGAAACGCTTGCAAGGATATTGGCTCTACTCCTATCTGCAAGAAGGGGTAGTAGCATTGGAGTTGAAGTTGATCCGTATAGAATTAAGCTAACTCCAGCCAAAGCCGAGGAGGTTGCAGAAATTCTCAAGTTGATCGAACCCGAGGCTGTCGAATACCTTGCAGAGAGAGCCTTAATTGAAACCAAGCTTATGCAGTGGAAGATCGTGCATTGTGCAAGAAAGTTTGGATATCTGAGCAAATCAACCGATACGACAAAGATAAACCTCAGAAAGTTGGTCTTAAAACTTAAGGATACACCGATTTATAGAGAAGCTCTCAGAGAGTTATTCTTTGAGAAGTTAGACATAGAGAAAACGAAAGACGTTATCAGAAAAATTAAGGATGGGGAGATTCAGATTTCAATTTATTCGGATCTCAGCCCAATTTCAAATGCGGCAAGAAACCAACTTACAGACCTTCTAATTCCATCTAAGCCAACAAAAGCTATCCTAAACATATTTAAAAAGAGACTTGAGGAAGAGGACTGCATTCTCCATTGCTTGAACTGTGGGTGCACAATTAGGACGAAGGTTAAGCTTATTGAAAACTTGGAATGTATTAGATGCAAATCCAAGCTCGTCGCATGCGTAAATGCGAGAAGAAAGCTTGAGGAGTTTGATAAGAAAGAACTGTTTAGAATTGCGAATTTGGTAATGTCTTACGGTAAAAGGGCAGTCTACGCTTTAAACACATACGGAGTTGGAGCTGAAACCGCAACAAGGATACTTGCAAAACACTTTAAAAGTGAAGATGAATTCTTTACAGAGTTGCTTGAGGCAGAGAAGAGATTTATAAGGACGAAACGATTTTGGGATTGACGGAATTTATTTTTTTGGCAATTTTAACAACCTCCCCCACAACTATGAGCGTAGGACCCTTCACATCCTCTTTTTCAATAATATCGGCTATATTTTTCAGTGTACCGAAAAATACTCTCTGATTTTTCAAAGTTCCGTTCTCTATAACCGCAATTGGAGTATCCGGGCTTCTTCCAGCCCTTATTAAATTATTACAAATTTCTTTTATATTATTTCTTCCCATAAGAATTACTATCGTTCCATTCAAAATCGACTCACACCATCTTTCCACACCATCTCTTCCAGTTACAACCAGTATAGCAGAAGATAACTCTGGATGTGTAAGAGGAATTCCAGCGCAAGCAGGAACGGAGTTTATCGAACTTACGCCAGGTATAACCTCAAACGGTATACCATGTTCAGCCAAATACTCAGCCTCAACCCCTCCCCTACCAAATACAAAAGGATCTCCACCCTTAAGTCTAACAACAACTTTTCCTTCCTCAGCTAGCCTCTTAAGAAGTTCATTTATTTCCTTTTGTCTATCAACTCCCTTCTCACCGCAGTTCTTACCTACGTATATGAGCTCCTTACCCATTTCTTTTAGCATATCGATTATCTCATCACCGACAAGTCTATCGTAAAGTATAACATCAGCTTCCTCTATAGCCTTTAAAGCTTTAATTGTCAGGAGTTCGGGGTCTCCTGGGCCAGCACCTACAATATAAACTTTACCAACCATTTAACCACCTTTATTCATTCTTCAGCGCCCAATTACTTCTAAAACTTTTTCGTTTTTAGTTTGTAACTTAAAGTCAATTTTATCAAAGTAAATTTCGAAAATCTTATATATGATCTTATAAAGATAGTTATACGGTAATTAGGGAGGTGAATCGATGCCAGTAGTTGATGGCGTTGAATTGCCCGAGACTCCTTTGCTTGATGAATTAGAAAAGGGTCCATGGCCATCCTTTGTAAAGGAGATCAAGAAAACTGCAATTGAGCAGGAGAAAGCAATGAAGGCTGGTAAAAAGATAAAATTACCCGGTGCTGCAAAGGGTCTGTTGAAGGTTCTTGAGTTGTCTTACAAGGACAAGAGAACTCACTGGAAGCACGGTGGTATCGTTTCAGTTATAGGATATGGTGGTGGTGTTATTGGAAGATACTGTGACTTAGAGGATAAGGTTCCAGAAGTTTGGCACTTCCACACATTGAGAGTTAATCAGCCAGCTGGATGGTTCTATACAACGAAGGCTTTGAGAGGAATATGTGATGTGTGGGAGAAGTGGGGATCCGGTCTGACAAACTTCCACGGTTCTACTGGAGATATAATCCTGCTTGGAACGAAATCTGAGTACTTACAGCCAACAGTTAACGGTCTTGCGTATTTGGAGATACCATTTGATCTTGGTGGTTCAGGTTCAGCTTTAAGAACGCCATCAGCCTGCATGGGTCCAGCGTTGTGTGAATTCTCATGCTACGATACACTTGCCCTCTGCCATGATTTGACGATGACATACCAGGAAGAGTTACACAGACCAATGTGGCCATACAAGTTCAAGTTCAAGTGCTCTGGCTGTCCGAACGACTGTGTCGCCGCTAAGGCTAGAGCAGACTTTGCCATCATCGGAACCTGGAGAGACGAGATTCAAATCGACCAGGATGCTGTCAGGGAGTACGCAAAGATAATCGACATCGAGAAGCATGTCGTAAAGAAGTGTCCAACAAAGGCCATAAAGTGGGATGGAAATAGACTCGAGATCGACAATAAGGAATGTATAAGGTGTATGCACTGTATAAACGTAATGCCAAAAGCTTTGAAGCCCGGTAAGGACAGAGGAGCAACAATCCTCATTGGAGGTAAGGCTCCATTCGTAGATGGAGCCGTTATCGGATGGGTTGCAGTACCGTTCATTCCAGAGAGAGAGCTACATGACAAGGTCAAGGAGCTCGCAGAGGCAATATGGGAGTGGTGGGACGAGGAAGGTAAGTACAGAGAGAGAGTTGCTGAGTTGATATGGAGAAAGGGTATACAGGAGTTCCTCAGGGTCATAGGCCAGAAGGCGGATGTTAGGATGGTTTGGACTCCGAGAAACAACCCGTTCATATTCTGGCCTGAGTTGTTGGAGGAGGAGTAGAGGGGGTGTTTTTTGTGGTTGCACAGGAAGCTGAGAAGGAATGGGAGGAGACTGTAGAACCTAAAATACTTTTTGGGCCACCACACTATGAGATAATGCTGCATCCTGTAATTAAGAAGAACTATGGAAAGTGGAAGTACCACGAAATGGTAAGGCCTGGTGTCTATAAGAGAGTATCTGAAACTGGAGATGTCATATATGTTGTAAGATTTGGAACACCGAGACTTTTGAGTATATATACAGTTAGAGAACTCTGTGACATAGCAGACAAGTATTCGGATGGTTATCTGAGATGGACAAGCAAGTATAACGTTGAGTTCTTCCTTACCGACCCAGATAAGATTGAGCCTCTGATCAAGGAAGTCGAAGAGAGATTGGGATTCCCATGCGGTGGAACGAGAGATACGACCCTTGCCAAATACTGTCTATCCAACGTTACACACACCCAGGGATGGGTTCACTGCCACACCCCAGCTACCGATGCTTCAGGAATTGTAAAGGCGTTGATGGATGAACTTTACGACTACTTCACAGATCCGAAGCTACCAGCATTGTGCAGAATATCATTGGCTTGTTGTGCAAACATGTGCGGTGCCGTTCATGCATCAGACATTTCGATGGTCGGTGTCCACAGAAAGCCACCAAAGGTTGACGACGATGCCGTAAGGAGGACGTGTGAGATTCCATCAACAGTTGCAGGTTGTCCAACAGGTGCTATAAAGCCAGATATGAAGAGAAAGACGGTAATAGTAGATGTGAAGAAGTGCATGTACTGTGGTAACTGTTACACGATCTGTCCAGGAATGCCACTGTTCGATCCAGAGAATGACGGTGTTGCGATACTCGTAGCTGGTAAGGTTTCAGATGCAAGATTCCCACCACAGCTATCTAAGGTCGTAGTACCATGGTTGCCGAACAACCCACCGAGATGGCCAGAGGTCGTTAAAACGGTCAAGAAGATCCTTGAGACATGGGCAACACATGCTGAGAAATACGAGAGAATTGCAGAATGGGTACACAGGATTGGCTGGGAGAGATTCTTTGAATTGACAGGACTAGAATTCTCAGAAAAATTGATTGAAGACTACGTTAGAACACCGTACTTCTACACAACGTACAGAACTTCCGCCGCATTTAGATGGTGAAATTAATATACCTCTTTATACTTAATTTTTAATTGGTGGTGCTATGGCCGAAGAGATGAGTAAAGAGGAACTAAAGCAAAAAGTAATGGAATACCTTTCAAAGAAACCATGGCAGACGAGAGATCTTGCAAAGGTTTTGAGAGTTAAGAAGAAGGAAATCGATAAAATTGTGCTCGAGTTGATTGAAGAAGGAAAAGCTGATTATTGGTCAACAGGTTCAACAACATATGTAGCAAGTAAAGAGAAAGTTTTAGAAATGGAACAAAAGAGATCTCACATGACAGAAGGAGAAGGAGAATAATTTACTCATTTTTTTATTTA
This sequence comes from uncultured archaeon, assembly GCA_964491095.1. GTDB lineage: Archaea > Halobacteriota > Archaeoglobi > Archaeoglobales > Archaeoglobaceae > WAKM01. The sequence continues at coordinate 9,885 of CAZBFC010000090.1, forward strand.
TTTTTCTCTCGACAATTTACTACGATTTTTTAGCAACCTTCAAAATAAGAAAGTTTAAATACTTACTGAAAATTAGTGTGAAAGGGTGATGCTATGCCAGAGATTAAGGTAGACCCCGACAAGTGTGATGGTTGTGGAGAATGTGTTGGTGTTTGCCCAGGAGAGGTTTTTGAGATCGGTGAAGACGGAAAATCCCATCCTGTCAGACCTGAGGACTGCCAGGAGTGCTGTTCTTGTGTTGAGACTTGTCCAAACGGCGCTATAACAGTTGACGTTTGTGAGTAATTTCTCCATTTTTTATTTATTATTTTTAATTATAATTCTTTATTATTTATGTTACATTATTATAACTCTATCACCCACTCAAACAGACAATAATCGAATTGGAATTCGATAAATTTATAAATTGTAAGCTACGATCGTATGCTATGGATTCTGTCATCAAGGCGTTAGCCGATAAGATCTCAGGAGAGATCGTATTTTCTGATACACCTGGTAAGACCATCAAAAAGTGGAGACAGATATTTGAAATATCTCAGAAAGAGCTTGCTCAAAAGTTGGGTGTTTCTCCTTCAGTTAT
>CAZBFC010000091.1:0-10902 GCA_964491095.1 uncultured archaeon
TTCAGATCTCTCTTTATCTTCTCAACATCGAATACACCATTTTCAGAGTACTTTTCGAAGAATCTGAGTACCTTCCTTTCGTACTCATCCAGATGACCGCCTGTTTTTATAACTCTGATAATGAGATCCTTACCATCTCTGGCTTTAACCTCAAGATAACCTCTCATGCTGAGGTCTATGATGGTGGCTATCAACCCGTTCCTATCGAGTTGCTTTGCATCACCGCTGAAAACGAGATTGACAAACCAGGGTTTTCTCTTGTTGGGGACGTAGCTCAAGTACTTTGGCACCGTGAACGAATACTCTCTACCAAACTTGTAATAAACAGCAAAGACCACCGCTGGATACGACAAAGCCATGATCAAGACTGCTTTTTTAGCAAAGTCCTTTACACCCTCGAGACTTACGCTGTTGGCACTCAAAGTCCTGTTTAGAACATCGTTCGTTTTGATGTAGTATCCTAAGATGTGATCGTGCTTGAGAACGGCTTCAACTTCTATTAACCCGTTTTCTGGGGAACTTCCAGTTATGATGTATCCTGAATCCGTCTTCTCAACCTTGCACCCCCCGAAGTGTGGTATCAGCTTAACTATCAGATGCTTCGGGTCTCTAACGTAAATCCTCACCTTCTCATACGGTACGTGTTCGTCGGCCAGCCTTATGTTGAAGTGATCGTACTTGCCGTCGGTGTGGATTGGAGAGTATATTCGAAAGATGTACGTCGCTCTGTAATCTCCAGGATAGAATCCGTAGGAACTAACTATTCCAACCTCGTTGGGTCTTGCGTGCTTTTTGACCAGTCTTACCTCCGATCGATCGCCATTCCAAACGAAAACTCTTCCCTTATGATCCTTAGCGTAGTAGGGGTATACTGATTTCACACCGATTAGGGTAACGTTTGGTTTTACGTTATCTTCCAATTTGATTATAAGTGGGATCTTCCATCGTCTGTATAGACCGTGATAAACTCCAGATTTGACATGATATACGTACTCCTCCTGAAGTTTCATCGAAGGAACATCCAACGTAGCGTAGTAGTCACACGTGAGGGTTGGCCTTTCGATAAGAGATATAAGAGATGGAAGCATTATCATGAGAATCCCAACTGAAAATAGTAATAGGATAACGAACGCGATCGCTCCCGATTCTCCATACCTATCGTATATCTTTGCTGTTCCCAGAGATGATAGGGTTATACCGATGATACCAAAAACTATACCGAACCAGATTATGGGAAATAGTTCCATAATCAACACCGCATCCCATTTCTTTAGAGAGATCAAAATACAATCGTTTATAAAGTTTTTGATTTTTATCTAAATATAAATGAATTGTAGTGACATAAAGCCTGAAGGTCGTTGTTTAATTAGCGATTTTCAGAAAGATACTTAAATAACTTTTCTAAAGCTTTTCTTCTATGTGAAACTTCGTTTTTCTCATCTCCCATCTCCGCAAAAGTCCTTCCATCATATTCGAATATTGGATCGAATCCAAAGCCCTTGTCACCTCTCATCTCGGTTGCGATCGTTCCATCCACCCTACCTTCAAACGTCAGAACCTTCTCACCATCGAAGAACGCTACTACAGCTAAAAAGTAAGCTTTTCTATCTTCAATACCTTCCATAAGTTTTAGTATTCCTTCGTTACCGATCGTTTTAAAAACGTAGGATGAGTACGGTCCCGGAAAGCCCTTAAGGGCTGGAATGAACAATCCACTGTCTTCTATGAAAAACGGCTTTTTAATTCTTTCAGCCAAAAGCTCAGCACTCTTTTTAGCTATCTCTTTTAGATCGTTTCCCTGCGGCTCTAGGTACTCCTCCTTAAGCCATTCGACTTCGATGCCGTACTTTTCACCTATGCTCTTGGCTTCCCTGAACTTTCCCTCGTTCGATGTGATGAATATCACCTTCATAGAGACGTTGCAATAAATCGAGATATTTAGAACATTCGATTTATCAAAAACCGTAAAAATTCTATCTATCTGTCTTCTTATGCAATGAGGGTCGTAATCCCATTCAAACTGAAGAATCCGAAATCTAGGCTATCATCGATTTTGAGTCTGGATGAGCGGATAAACCTAGCTAAGTTGATGCTTCTCGATGTGATCGATGTTGTGTCTAAGTTTACCGATGACATTGTAGTTTTGGTACCTCCAAACACGGAACTCGATTTAAGCGTTAAAATTGAGGAGGATTCAAGGGATTTGGATTCAGCGATAAACGCTAGGATTGAGAGGGGTATTGCGATAGTCATGTCGGATTTGCCATTACTGAATGAAAATGTATTAAGGAGATTTTTTAACTCCGAGGGAGATGTAGTGATAGCCCCAGGAAGAAAGGGTGGAACGAACATGCTTCTTATAAGAGATGAAAGGTTTCGAGTATCGTATCACTATGGAAGCTTCTTCAAGCACATCGCAATTGCTAAAAGGCTTGGATTGAGAGTTGAAATATTCGATTCATTCTATGCGAGTGTAGATATCGACGATGAGAGCGATCTACTGGAGCTTCTCATGCATGGGGAGGGAAAGAGATCGTACGAATACTTGAAATCGATCGGATTTGGAGTCGATCTTTCAAAGAAGGATCCTGAACTTATCAGGAGGTAAATCAAAGCTTACTGTATGCTTCCTCAAGCAATTTTTCACCCTCCCTAAACTTCTCAACGGCTTTGACTATCAACTCTGCAATATCTGGTCTTTCGTTTCTAATCTTCTCGGCCCATTCCAGATATTTGGCATTGTGCTCTTTACTGTGTTCGATCCAATGCTCCAAAAGACGCTTAAGCTTCTCCATGCCTTAAACAGTTTACATCCATAACTTAAAATTTTCCACGATAAATACTTACAAATTCGCGATGCTACGATCTTCCATTTTACGGTTATTCGACAAACGTTCAACCCTTTCCAGGAACTTGATCATATTTCTCCAATGACTTCCCATCCAGTACAACTTCCTACATTTTTCACAATACCAAAGCTCGTACCTCTTTCTAAGATCCTCCTTAATACCTTCCCTTTTCATAACTTCCAAAGCTTCTTCATCGCTTGGCTTTCTCAAAGGTGTGTTGCAGACACTGCATCTGTCCATCTTGGGCTCGAATTTAACTCCCAATTGCATAACTTCAGCCAACTGCTCAGCTACGTCATCTGATCTTATCAGAAACACCGGCCTACCTGTAGCTTTCGATCTCTTGAAGAGTTCCTTGTCCTTGGTCAGCAGAATTCGGTCGATATGGTTGTATACCATATATGTATCCTCATCTCCATCGAATTCCAAATCTGCAATGTATAGGGTATCGTAACCGGCAATCCTAAGCCATATCGCCAACTTCTTGAGCATGCGATCGCATATGAACTTAAGTTCGCTCAAGCTTTAACCACCACCTGTGATCGGTCTGTTTTATCAGTTCAGCCAACTTCTTTGCAGCTTCAGTCTTAAATTTAAGATTCCTCGTATATTCCATTGCCGAGGGATAAACTTCGGAATACTCCTTAGCCTGTAAGAGCAATTCCAGTTTGTCGGCATCCTTCACGAAATCTTTCAGCTCTTCTATCCTCTCAATTTCTTCTACTAGCTCCTTAGGTAGCATCTTGAGTTGCTCCCTCAAAACTTCATCGAAATCTACTTTAACGTATTTTCTCGAAAGTTTATGCAGATCTAAGGTCCTAGCTTCATTTAAATCGTGAATCAAGCCTAAAAGACAGGCTTTGCAAGCTTTATCGAAGTCCTTGGTTTCTAGGTACGCCAAGATAAATGCAATCAAAGCCGTCCTAAAGCTGTGTTCAGCTACGCTTTCGGGATATTTTATTCCTATCTTGAACCAGCCTGAACGTGGGATAAGCTTGAGTATTCCAGATTCGAATAAAAAATCGACAATCTCTTGCATGAAGAAAGCATGGCCCATTAGGAAGTTAACGCTTTCGGCCGATGAGGTATCCAACGGTTACAATTGCAAGCATTCCAATTGTAGATTCGAACCCTGGTATCTTAGGCAGAGCTATCGGTAACCAACCCTTGTTTGGTGTTTGGGTTGGAGTTGGCGTTGGTTTTGGGGTCGGCTTTGGTGTGGGCTTGGGGTTGTCTATCGCTTTGATCTCTATCACCCTGCTAGTTGAGTTTGTTAATCCATCTTCACTTTTAACGGTAAGTTTGACGATGTAGCTTCCTGGCTTCGAATACGTATGCGTAACTGTTGCGTTGCTCGTCCTTACGACATTACCATCTCCGAAATCCCAGATGTATTCGGATGCTAAGCATTTAGCCACAAACATCACCTTCTCTCCGACCTTCGGGTTCTTTGGGCTAAAGTCAAAATCTGCCGAAGGTTTAACTTTAGATCTGAAGAAGTAAATGTAGCCGTCCAGGCTTCCAGCTACAACCCTTCCGTTGTTTGAAACTGCTACAAAATCTATTTTGTCGTCGAAGTTGTCGTATATCCACAGCACATTTCCATCCCTATCAAATAGAATAACTTTCTTGCCACCACATGCAACAATAAATTTTCCATTTGAGGAGATATCCACCAAGGCTGGTCTAAACATTAAATCAACTTTCCATAAAGCTTTGCCAAAGCTATCAAATACGTAAACCTTTCCATTATCACAACCAATGGCTATCGTGTCCATGTTGGAGGTGGTAGCTACAGAAATTGGTAATCCATCAACTATAATCTTCATTGTTAGGTATCCGAACTTGTTAAATAGGTACACAACTCTCATCTCTCCGCCGTTAACTAGAATATGGTTACCGTCATCAGATATCTTTATAATAAACGGATAAGCTAAACTAAGCTTAGTAAACCTTCCAATATACCATTGATTTCTATACTCCCACGTCCAATCCTTTTGGCAGAAGAAGGATCCACACACATCTTTATTACACTTAACAAAGAAGTACAGATTACCAAGCATGTCTTCAGCTACAGCAACATCTCCATTATCGCATATTGCAACCTTAGCTACGTAACTCACCGTTTTATATTCCCACAACATCTCACCATTTTCATCAAAATACTGTATCTTCTTGTCTCCACCCACAATTACACATCCGTTTAAAGAAACCGCGATGGACGAAACCTCTGGCTCTATTTTTCTTTTCCATATCAATTCGCCGTTATTCTCATAGAGATATACGTTACCTTTAACGTCGGCTATGGCGATATATTTACCGCGAATATCTAAACATACCGCTCTAACTGTTTTCTTCCAGAGGATCTTGCTCGAATTGAAAAGGTATAGATGTTCATCATTGCAACAAACAGCAAAAGTTCCATTTTCTGATATCTTTAAATCTTTAAGCCAAGGAGTTACCTTAAACTTGAAACTTGGCTCATTTATCATGACAGCATTGACGGGAATTGAAGTGAGCAGAAGGATAACGAGCACAAGCAATTTTCTCATAATCACGTCCTAATTTTTCAAAAATATAAACTTTGAGTGTATATACATATGCAGATACACAACGGACCCGCCGGGATTTGAACCCGGGTCAAGGGGTCCGAAGCCCCTTAGGATATCCAGGCTACCCCACGGGCCCCATCGATGTTATTATTCGAAAGATATTTATAAGGTTTTGTGGCGGTTTTTAGGGGTTGATCATGACGTTAAATGTTCTTCTTGATGAAGGTAGTTTTTCAGAGATAGGGCAAAATGGTGGATTTGGAACCGTAGACGGTCGACCTGTATGCGTTTATCACTTCAAGGGTACATTCGAGGGATGTTCAACCGAAGTTGTAGATCTCGCCCTAAAGGTCGGGACACCACTGATAACGATCTTTGACTGCGAGGGAATTAAGGTATCCCACAGCACGTTGGCAGATCTGGCCAATCTATTCTCAAGGATTTCAATCGCAAGCGGTGTGATTCCAAGGATATCGATCATTCTGGGGAGTTGTCATGGTATCCTCTGCTATGCTGAGACTGACTTTGTGATAGCTACGAAGAACTGCAGGCTGAGCATGGTTATGCCCGATGTGATAAAACTTGTAACCGGAAAGGATGCCGAGGTGGATGGAATCAAGCATGCGAAGACTGAAAACGTGCATCTTATGGCCGAAAGTGATGAGGAGGCTATGATGCTTGCAAGGAGACTTCTGAGTTATTTGCCTTTGAACAACATGGAGGATCCACCGATTGCCGAAACGAGCGATGAGCCTTCGAGGCAAACAGAGCAGATAGCGAGTATAATTCCAGATGATCCGTATAAGGTTTACAACGTCAAAGATGTAATCACGGCTATCGTCGATGATGGGGAGTTCTTTGAAATTCAGCCCGACTTCGCTCAGAACGCAGTTGTAGGTTTTGGTAAGCTCGATGGAGTTACGGTCGGAATAGTTGCAAACAATCCAATGGTGTATGCTGGATGTCTGGATTTGAACTCTGTGAGAAAGATTGTAAGATTTGTCAGATTCTGCGATGCGTTCAACATCCCGATAGTCACGTTTATCGATACTCCCGGCTATTTGCCGGATAACCAGCAGGAGCTTTCGGGACTTCCATACTATGCAACGAAGCTGATGCAGGCTTATGCAGAGGCGACGGTTCCATTGGTTACGGTAATTTTGAGAAAAGCATACGGTGCAGCTTACGTTGCGATGGGTAGTAAGTTCGTTGGGGCGGATGTGGTTTACGCATATCCGAACGCTGAGTTTGCAGTGACGGATATAGACACCGATGTAAGACTTCTGCATGGAGAGCTTAGCGAAGAAGAGAGAAAGAAGAAACTTGAAGAGTATAGGAGATGGGAGGCCAACGCAAACAGGGCTTTGGAAAGGAGACATATAGATGCGATAATCGATCCGAAGTGGACGAGGAGCAAAATTATTAATGCTCTAAGGATGCTTGAAACTAAAAGGAAGAAGCTACCACCGAAGAAGCACGGTACGTGAGGTGGCTTCGATGTCTCCGGAGGAGTTCCTAGCGGCGATCGCAGCCATTCGCAAGTACATCAGAGATAAGAAGGAGATGCCGAACGACGTGGTTAGAGGTGTAAGCTACTGGAAGGCTGTTGCAAGGCTTAGGGGATTGATATGAAGTATACGGTACAGGTGTCGGGAAAGAAGTTTGAGGTTGAAGTGGAGGAAGTCGATAGAGGAGTCTTTGAAGTAATCGTTAATGGTAAAAAAGCGATTATAAAATTAGAAAAATTAAAAGCATAATATCGAAATCTAAATAAACGTATAAGCATCGTTTGATGAGATTGGGTGATAGCTTTGCTGGAAATTATGATCCTTAGCTTTGGTGGGCAAGGTGGGGTTACGGCAGCGAGGTTGCTTGCGATCGCAGCATTAAGGGAAGGGATGTTTGCTCAGGCGATTCCCCAGTTTGGAGCTGAGAGGAGAGGAGCACTGGTTAGATCTTTTCTCAGGATTTCCGACAAACCGATAAGGAGACATTCATCCATAAGAAACCCGGATATGGTTTCGATATTCTCCGAAAAAATTCTCAAAATCGCGGACGTTAAAGCCAAAACGATCGTGATAAATTCCAGCCATCCGAAGCTTGAAGATTGCGAAATCTATTACGTGGATGCATCATCCATAGCTCTGGAGTTAAACTTAGTTTCGGCCGGTTGGCCCATCGTAAACACTGCGATGGCTGGAGCAATGGCCAGGGTTTTGGATTTATCGTTCGATTCCTTAAAGATTGCGATCGAGGAAACTTTCTCTGGCAAGCTTGCGGATATAAACGTTCAAGCGGCCAGGAAGGCTTATGAGGAGGTGAAAAAATGGAATGCATGATAGCAAGACCGTCCAAAGGTTCGGCTGGAAAAACTGGACTTTGGAGGACGTTTAAGCCGATTTACGATGATTCCAAATGTAACGGCTGTCTCCTTTGCTGGCTTTACTGCCCAGAGAATGCGATAGATGTCGTAGATGGTAAGATCTCCATAGATTACGAGTACTGTAAGGGTTGTGGGATATGTGCGAAGATCTGTGCTAAAAAGGCTATAGAGATGGTTAGGGAGGAGGAAACATGAGGAAGATTCTTACAGGTAATTACGCTGTGGCTGAAGCAGTGAAGATGGCCAGAACAGAATTTATCGCCGCATACCCGATCACACCTCAAACTACCATAGTCGAAAGGCTTGCGGAGATGGTTGAGAAAGGAGAGCTAGACGCTGAATTTGTTAGGGTTGAATCGGAACACTCCGCTTTGGCTGCTGTCTATGGAGCTTCAGCCGGAGGTTTAAGGGCTTTTACAGCAACATCAAGCCACGGGTTGCTTTACATGTACGAGATGTGCTGGTGGGTTGCAAATTCGAGACTGCCCGTTGTGATGGCCTTGGTTACGAGAACGATCGGTCCACCTTGGAACATACATACCGACCATACGGATCTGCTTACGCTTAGGGATTCTGGCTGGATTTTGGCGATGTCCGAAAATGCTCAGGAGGCTTTCGATCTTACTTTAATTGGATTTAAGGTTGCGGAGCAGATCGATTTACCATGTGCGGTGGGATTGGACTGTTTTCAGGTCAGTCACACCGCTGAGGTTGTAGATGTTCCCGAACAGGATGAAATTGACAGATTCTTACCCGAAAGAAGGAGGAATGACCCGTTTGTCATAGAACCGGGAAATCCGATCACAGTTGGAGGGCTAACGACGAACGAATGCGCCATGGAGATCAGAATGAGTATGATGAAGGATATGGAGAAGGTGGGAGATCTGGTCAGAAATTCCGGTTACGTTAGGGATTACGACTTGGTGGAGAGGTACAGATTGGATGATGCGGAGTACGTGGTTATCATGATGGGAGCCTGGTGCGGAGATGCTAAGGATGCGATAGATATCCTGAGAGACGAGGGTATTCAAATTGGAATGTTAAGATTGAGATTTATCCGTCCCTTCCCAGCTGAAGAGATTGCAAAATTGGACTGCAGGAAGATACTGGTTGTTGAAAGGGACAGCTCGATTGGAAAGGGAGGGATAATCGTAACCGAAGTCAAATCGATTGCGAGTTCTCCAGTTCAGGGCGTTATGGCTGGACTTGGGGGTGTAGATGTCGGTGTTGAGGATTTCGTTGCTATGTTTAAGAGTTTCGTCGAAGGGGAGTTGAGAGAATGGTGGCTGTAAAGATTAAAGATCTTCCAAGGGAGAAGTACCTTTTGCCGGGAAATACCGCCTGTCAAGGTTGCCCGCATGCCCTCGGCCTGAAATCTTTGGGGATGGCTTTAGGTGATAGAATCGTTTTAATCGTTCCAGCGGGATGCACGACGATAATTGCCGGAAGTAAGGATAAATCCGCGTTTAAGTTTCCATGCCTACACGTTCCATTCGCATCGGCTCCAGCGGTGGCGACAGGCTTAGGTTCTGCTTTCAAGAGGTTGGGCAAAGATGGAATTCCCGTGGTTTGGATGGGTGATGGAGGTTCAGATATAGGCTTTGCGACACTCAGCGGTGCCTGTGTTAGGAAGGATGATATGATCGTAATAGTCAGCGACAACGAAGCGTACATGAATACCGGAATCCAGACTAGCGGGACAACATTCTGGAAGGCCCGAACGACCACCTCTCCAACTGGAAAGAGGGAGGAAAAGAAGGATTTGGCCTTGATAATGCTGATGCACAAGGCCGATTACGTGGCAACTGCGAGCGTTGGATATCTGCAAGATTTTATTGCCAAGCTTAAGAGGGCCAGCGAAATTGATGGATTCAGATTTATCCACCTCCACAGCCCCTGTCCACCAGGATGGGGATTTGATAGCAGTGAGACTGTTGAGATTGCAAGGATGGCCGTTAAATGCGGAGCTTGGATCCTTTGGGAATTTGACGGAAAATTCAAGATATCTCCTCAAAGCAAGCCCTATAAGGATAAGGAGAAGAGACTACCGTTGGCAGATTACCTGAGAAGGCAGAGAAGGTTCAGACATTTAACCGATGAGGATATAGCGGAGATCGAGAAGAGGATCGACGAACAGTGGAAGGTCATCTTGGCCTTGGAAGAGGTATTCGGTTAACTTGCGCAATTTACAGAACATCGCTGAGCGCAGGGGGATGAATCAGGGGAGATTAGACCTACAAAGGTGTCAACCAAGCTGTAGTTCACATCTCCGTAAGGCTAAGTCTATGCATATCTAATGAGGGGCTGGAAGAATATGCACAAACCACCTTTCACCCCTTAGCGGAAGGAGGTTAAAAAAGTAAATCAAGCTTATAAATTAGCCTGATACCTCAGATCCCGTAGGTTTCATCACATTTCAGTGGGCAAGGGTATCGTCATCGGTATTATGGAATCTATCCATCCATATACTTATTCATCTTATTCATTATCGATCTCATCGCCAGAAGATCTACCCTGGATTGAGGTTTTGCAATTCCATTTACGGGATCGATGAATATTATGTTCTCCTTGACACACAGTTTAAGCTCGTCCGTCAGTGTATCGTATTCGATTACCTCTCGATCTTCGAATAACTTGAACAGCTTAGGTATTTTACCCTCCAAAGCCTCTAAAATTTGTCTAATTCTCATTTTAAGCAGTCTTTCGCAAAATTGTTGTAAATTCGATCTGTTCCTTATAGCTTCGGTAAGATAGACCGGTTTTCCACCAAGATAGTTCCAGGCTATATCTACCTCATCGTCATCGAATCCATGCTTTCTTAAGAATCCCTCAGCTGTTGGGCGGTCGAAGTCATCTACGAGCAAAAAATCGGCTCTTCCATGAAGAACTGCGGATCTGTAAATCCTTTCCAAAAATAGACTATCCGAAGTCACGCAGAATACATGTGCCAGATGTCTCTGCTTGGTTACACTTACGAAGAAGTTGAACAGCTCGTATATGAGCTCACCATCGATCTTCAAATCACCCATCTTCTGAAGTTCGTCCAAAATGAGTACTGGCGTTTTACCCCTATCCCTTATTCTTTCGAACACTTCTACTATGTATTCGAAGACGTCTT
>CAZBFC010000092.1:0-5365 GCA_964491095.1 uncultured archaeon
AGATAGCCAGAAGCTTAACGGCTGAGGAGATGAAAAAAGCGTTAGAAATCGCCAGAAAATACGGACTCACAAATCTGGTTTAACGTTTGATCTCTCAGATCCTGTCCATTAAAATGAATGTTCGTTCGCTTATCAAGCCTCTACATTCTAATGTACCTAAAATATTTTATGGCTAGATGTAGATCATGATGTAATGAAACTTGATCGATTTAGAGAATTTCTGAGATTAAGGGAGTTTGACAGGATTAAGCCCCGATATGCGATGGCTTTTCTGTACGATGCGAATGAACTTTACAGGTTCAGAGGTGCCGAAGCTTTGGGCTATCTATGTAGGGGTAGAAAAGCGAGAGAATTTATGCTTCGACTTTTTTGGCATTTAAGCGATGAATCTGGAGCATACTGCATAGGGGCTCCATTGGGCATTGCGGAAATCGGAAGAAACGATCCTAAGGAGTTTGAAACTTTTAAAAATAAGTTCGTTTCCCTCTTGGACAATTGGGAGATCAAAAGGAAGTACGTGGCCTATGGAATTGGGAGGTTAGCCGGTATTTTGGATGATGCCTATCCAAATCCCGTAAAAAAGCTCTTGGAGGTTATGGAAGAACTTAAAGATAACCCGAATTTCATAGTCTATGCGATCTGGGCTTTGGGAATGCTAGAAGCATCAGAAGCTTTGGAAATCGTTGAGAGATTTGTGGAAGATCGTACGGTCGTTAGCTTCTACAACGGAAATGATATCGTAAAGGTTGAGGTTGGGAAAATCGCCAGAGCTACTTTAGAACGTCTAGGATGATCGCCGGACATATCCTCTTCACTCCATCGATCTTCGAAATCCTATCGTGAACCTTCGAAAGTTCATCCACAGACCTTGCAACGATTTCGAGCATCAACGTATGATCGCCGGTTGTCAACCACATGGCCTTCACCTCATCAAACCTCCTAAGCTCGTTCACAACTTCCCAAAGCTTTTCGGGTTCGACATCCAAACCCGTAAGCGAAGCGGAAAGCCCTGATACCTTGTAGTTTATAACGGCTCTGTAACCTAGGATTATCCCTTCCCTTTCAAGTCTGGTTATCCTCTTCCTAACGGCAGTTTCGGTTATTCCCAACTCTTCGGCAATCTTAACCTTTGCTATCCTCGCATTTTTCGTTAGAATTTCGATTATCTTCAGGTCCTTCTCATCCATTGCACAACGATTGTTTTTGAAATTTATATACCCTTAGTTCGAAATTCGAACAAAATGTTTTTATTTTTGAAAGATAAGGTTTGATTATGGGTGTGCCGAGCATAGGTGAGAGGGCTCCAGAATTCAGAGCATTGACGACCAAAGGTGTGATCGAATTTCCGAAGGACTTCGAAGGAAAGTGGGTCGTTCTCTTTAGCCATCCGGCAGATTTTACTCCAGTTTGCACGACCGAATTCGTCGCATTTGCAAAGAGATACGATGAATTCAAGAGTTTAAACTGTGAACTTATTGGCCTGAGCATAGATCAGGTTTTCAGTCACATAAAGTGGGCTGAATGGATAAAAGAAAAACTTGGAGTGGAAATTCCGTTTCCAATAATTGCCGATGACCAGGGCAAGATCGCGGAGAAGTTCGGTATGATACATCCGGCTAAAGGAACGAACACAGTCAGGGCAGTTTTCATAATAGATCCGAAAGGGATCATCAGGGCGATACTGTACTATCCGCAGGAGCTCGGCAGAAATATAGACGAGATAGTTAGGATGGTTAGGGGATTGCAGATAAGTGATGCAAACGGCGTTGCTTTACCGGCAAATTGGCCCAACAACGAACTTATAGGTGATAAAGTGATAATTCCTCCAGCAACGGACGAAAAAACTGCAAAGGAAAGACTTGAGAAGGCTAAGGCTGGAGAGATCGAGTGTTTCGACTGGTGGTTCTGTTACAAAAAGCTTTAAGTAATTTATCATTATAATTATTGTTAGGTGGTATTGTGAAAACACTTGAGAATTTGGTCAAAGCCTTCATCGGAGAAAGCATGGCAAGAAATCGATACACGTTCTACGCCAAAGTTGCGAAGGAAGAAGGTTACGTTTTCGTTGCAAAGGTGTTTTTGGAAACGGCTGAAAATGAAAAGGAACATGCTGAAACTCTACTCGAGCTTATTCAGAAGATAAGAGGAGATACGGCGGTAGTCAAGACCGAGGCTGAGGCACCCATAGTTTTGGGGGATACCGTTCAAAATCTCAAGACGGCTATAGAGGGTGAGCACTACGAGAATATGGAGATGTATCCAGAGTTCGCTAAAGTTGCTGAGGAGGAGGGTCTAAACGAGATTGCAGAAAGACTTAGAGCGATCGCGAAAGCGGAGGAACATCACGAAAGCAGATTTAGAAGATTGCTCGAAGCGATCGAGAGCAGGACGATGTTTAAGAGAGACAAGGAGGTAGCCTGGGTATGCCTGGAATGTGGGTACATACACTATAGCAAGGAACCGCCTGAGAAGTGCCCATCTTGCGGACATCCTAAGTCGTATTACGTTGCAATGGATATGCTAAGTCTGTGAGGTGGGATCATGAGGTTTTGCGATTTGATATATTCCGAAGGTGAAAAAGCTGAAAATCATAGGCCAGTTATAGAATGCCCAGATTCCGTTAAAGCTGGGGAAGAATTTGAGAACAAAGTTTACGTTAAGGGACATCCAAGCAGAATCGATCATTCGATAAGGTACATCGAGGTATACTTCTACGAGGATGGGAGAGATTTCAATCCGATTAAGCTTGCCAAAGCCGTCTTTACACCGGAATATGCCAATCCAGAAGTTACGCTGAAGCTAAAGCTTGAAAAAGGTGGAACCATCTTTGCTTTAGCTTACTGCAACAAGCACGGGCTATGGGAGAGCTGTAAGAAGATAGAAGTCACTTGATTTAAAAATAATTTTTTAAAATTTTATTTTTAAATTAGATTGACAAACGCTTATAACTGTAAAAATGCCAAATCGATTTGTGAAAATCAGCTTCTTCCATTCCGAAGACTTGGAGAATATTTTGCGAGCTTGGAAGTTTCATCTCCAGTGCCTTTCTTAAGATCTCCTCGATGTCCATCTTATCCCTCAACGGGATTTAAATCCCTAATTCAAAGTAGTTTCTCAGGACTTTCTTCAAACCCCTCCTAAGCGTTTCTGATGCAGTTGACTTCGAACAGCCGAAAGCTTTGGCAATCTCATCGAGCGTTATCCCCTTTGGGCTGTCGAAGAATCCCCTCTCGAATGCGAACTTAAGGAGCTCATATTCTTTGAATGTAACTACATCCTCCTCGGAAAATCTTTCCTTGCTTATCAGTTCGCATTCTACTTCGTTCATGAGTTTTCGAAAGGCTTTCTCACTGCAAATGATGTTCCACACAGCTTCGTTATTACTGACCTCCGCAGAAGTGACGATAACTCCAGTGCTAAGAATCTTCTGAGCTAAGGGGCACTCATACTCGTCAATGACCAAAAACGTTTTTCCGTCCGGCTTTTTTAAATCTATGAGAGCTTTTATTCCCTTTTCCCCTCTACAAACACATCTAAGTCTTAGTATAGCATTTGGATATCTTCTAGCGATACCGTATTTCGGAATCTGCGTTTTGATTCTAACTCTGAGCATGATGAAAAATATATTTTAAGGTATATTATAATTTCGAAATTGTTCGCATGAATTCCCATATTGTAGAATGTGAATGAAATGTTATGGCTTTGAAGCAGAAAGACGGTAGCTATGCGGTAGTACTTGATGGATCTGTCTTTACGCCACAAGATCTGAAGAGAATAGCGGAAGCTTTGGAAAGACATGAAGCCAAGCTCGTAAAGTTTAGTGAGTCGCAGAGAATGGTCGTAGTTGGGGTGAATCCAGAGAAGTTAGATGAGCTTTGTGAAAACGCTGGAGTTAAGCTTGCACCAGCCGTTGGTAGAGTGGTTAGAAGTGTTAAATTCTGTCCGGCTGAACTCTGCACCCTAGGTTTACAAAAGGCCATTGAGATAGCTGAGAAGCTCAAGAAGTTTGAGGGAATGGAGGTTCCAGACAAGCTGAAGATTGCCGTTGCTGGCTGTCCGAACTCCTGCACCGAGCCAGCTGTTAGGGACATAGGACTTATGGGAACTAAGGATGGTTTCACGATCTTCGTTGGAGGTTCTGCCGGGAGAAAACCAAGGATCGGTTGGGTTTTAGCTGAAAAAGTCGAGCCAGATAAAGCTGTTGAATTGGTTGCGAGGATAATAGAATTTTACAGGAGCAATGCAAAGAAAGGTCAGAGATTAGGAGATTTCATCGAATCTATAGGATTTGAAGAATTCAGGAAAGCTATTTTGGACTAGCAGGGGTGATAGCATTGGCCAACATTTTTATTTTTGGGCTTGTAAAAGGTCTTCATGACTTAGCAACGGCAATTTGGATCGGTGGCTTAATACGGCTATCTTTCGTAGTGCTACCTACATTCAGAAGTAGATTAAAGAATAACAAAGAGCTGGGACAGCTATTAATGGATATACAGAAAAGACTGCCACTGCTCGTATCGATTAGCATACCAATTCTGGTAATAACAGGCATTCTGGAATCTTGGCACTCACCAGCATTTCAAGGATTCTTCAGTTTTAGTGGCAGTTAGGTGGTGAAATATTATGAATAGAAAATTATTTAAATTATTTATATTTATTATATCAGCTATTTTACTTACAAATACCGCATCAGCTCTAACTTATGAAGACAAACCGAACGTAACCGCTTACATTGTCGGTTCAAATCATCTGACGAGAGGGGACTACAAGACGATTAATATTGTGATCTACAATCCAGCAGAAAGGAAAAAAGTGGACTATGCCGATGAAGAGGAGGCTCAGTTCTTTTCGGGCAAGGAGAGCATGCTGTTCACCGCTTACAACGTCAGGTTAACGCTTGAGGGTAATGAATACATCGATGTTAAGACTCCAGAGCAAAGGATTCCAGTATTACCTCCCTTTAAACCCGTCAAGCTGCAATTCGTGGTTAAGGTTAAAGACAATGCCAAAACTGGCAGATACGAGCTAAAGCTGAAGGTTAAGTTCGACAGAATTGAAGATTTGGCTTATCTTGACATGTATCCCCCACAGGTAGTCCCTGTTCAGAAGGTTGTAAGTGGAACAAACGAAACGATAACCGAAGAGTATAGGGTTTTTCCAGAGGATTACAAGATAAGATATGAGGAAGAGTCATTGGAGATCCCTCTGGCCGTTTACATTGAAGAGAAGAATGTCCGGCTTGAGATAATCAACGTAAGCTCCGAAAACATGGTGGGCAAGGGTAAAGGTAAGATCGTTATCTGGATTAAGAATGTCGGTGAGAAAACGGGGAAGAACGCCTACATAGTTTTGGAAACACCTTCAG
>CAZBFC010000093.1:0-5645 GCA_964491095.1 uncultured archaeon
ATCATCACAGCTGAGTATGACAACTATACCCATACGAACACCATCAGTATCTTCAATGCCGACAATGGCCATGCCAACAGCTATGCCTTCTGCTACGCTATCTACTACGCTTCCAGCTTCAGCATCACAGCCAGCATACTACATCGGTGATTTGAGGCCGGGAGAGGTTGCTAAAGCGATCTTTTACGTCAAGATAGACACCAAGGAGGAAGGAAACTACACGTTCAAGGTCAAAGCGGTTTATCTAAACGAGTTCGATCAGATAGAAGAAAGCAACGAAGTCCCATTTGGTGTTCACGTTGCAAAGGCACCAAGCTTCGAAGTAAAGTCCGTTCAAAGCCATGTTTACGTGAATACGAAGGGTGATGTGATAGTTAAGATCGTTCCAACAGCCGATTTGAAGGACGTTAGCGTTTACCTCTCAACGAACTCTCCATTGTCAGTTCTGAGCGCTGAATACTACTTGGGCGATGTTCAAGCTGGACAGGAATATATTGCAGTTTTCACCGTTCAGGCTTCAAATGAAGCCAAACCCGTAACATATCCGGCGGAGATCAGGATGAAATACAAGAGCTTGGACGAATACTTTGAAAGTGATCCGATAAAGATTGGTATAAAGGTAAATCCGAAGATGAAGCCGTAGTCGAGTGGACGATCAGGAACGCAGGCAACTTCACGATAAGAGATGCTACAGCAAGGCTGACGATAGTCGATCCATTCTCTTCGAGCGACGACACAGCTTATGTTGGCACTCTAAAACCTGGAGAAACGGCCGTAGTGAAGTTCAAGCTGAAGGTCGATAGGGATGCAACTCCGAAGCTCTACGGACTCAACCTGGAAGTCAAGTACAAGGATCCCGAAGACGAGTGGGCAGTCAGCGAGCCGGTTAAGGCCGTTATCGAGGTAACACCAGCAAAGATGCCCATTGCTCCTATGCTCGTTGTGGTTTTGGCTGTTGTTGTAGTCGGACTGATAGCTTGGAGGAGGCGTTCGAAGTAATGGAGAGAATGGCAAGATTTATCGCAAAAAGACCGGGCTTAATTATTTCAATTATTTTACTATTCATTATCTTTTCAGTAATTTCGGCTTCGAACCTTAAATTTGCACCGATGAAATACAAAAATTATCTCCCCTCAGACGATAGTGTTCTGATTCAGTATGATCTATACAAGAAGGATTTCGGAATAAGTGAGAACAGTGTCTTCATCTTTGTTAGAGGAGACTACGTTCTCAGCAGTCAGGTTTACGAATACATGCTCAGGTTGGAGAAAAATCTAAACGAGATAGATGGTGTTAGAAGAGTTATATCTCCAGCTTCAATAATCGTTAAAATTTACGGAAAAATTCCTCAAAACGATGTAGTTTTGAAAGAGCTGAGTGACAGATACGCTTCGAATCTCATAGTCTCTCCAAGCTGGGCTATAATGGTAGTTCATCTGAGCGAGATGGATCAGGATAAGTTGAATGAGATAGCCAATCAGATCGAGCGAGTGTTGGAGTTTACGCCGAAACCGGTTGGTGTGAACGTTGAAGTTACTGGCAATCCTGTTCTTGACGTTCAGATAATAAAGAGCGTTCAAAAGAACTTGAGGTTGACAGCAAACTTCGCGATCGTCCTGATGATTCTAATTCTATTCACGATGTTCAGTGGAGTCGTAAGAAGGAAGAGGATGGCGTTGATGCCCCTTATCGTGTCCATAATGTCCGTACTAGCCGTCGTGGGTTCGATGCCCCTCCTAGGAATTAGAATGAACAGTCATCTTTCTTCAATGATTCCGATCCTAATAGGTTTAGCGATAGAATATGCTGCTCAGATTCAGAGTAGATTCGAGGAGGAGAGGTTGGAGGGCAGAAGTAGTGATGAGGCTGTTGCCATATCAATCACGAAAACAGGTTTGGCTGTTTTGATGGCTATGCTTACCACCGTGATAGGGTTCATTTCGATGATAACTCCCAATATCCCAACACTCGCTTGGTTCGGTATGTTGATGTCTTTGGGTTTGGTTGTAGCTTACCTACTTTCGATGACGTTTCTTCCAGCCGTCTTGAAGATCACCGATAAAGAAGAAATCAAGGTTGCAAGAAAAAGAGAAAGAGGGTCTGTTGAACGAATTCTTGTAGCTATCTCAAAGGTTACGACTTCGAATTCAAAGAAGATTTTGGTTATAGCGTTGATACTGATAGTCCTCGGTGCATATGCCAGCACACAGGTTAAGCTTGAGACCGACAGGATGAAGTATTTTCCACAAGATCTTCCGGCGATAGTCAGGTTTAAGGAGTTGGAAAGGGCTGTTGGTGGGCAGAATACGTTTGTAGTCGTTTTGAGTTGCGATGAACTTAATGCTAAAACTCTCAAAAAGGCTGACGATTTGGCTAAATATATCGTGGAGAGAGAAGACTTGGTTTACGGCTACGACTCTCTTTCAAGCTTGATTGAAAAGATCGTTGGTAAGTTGCCGGAAAGCGATGCTGAGCTATCCAAGATGATCTCAAAGATACCCAAGGATGAGCTTGAGAGGTTCTATTCTGACGGTTTGCTTGCTATCTACTTCAAGACTAACGCCGATACCCACGACAAGAGGTTAAAGCTGTGGGATAATCTTAGGAAAGATATTCAGTTCTTTGGCTGGCATGAAGGTTACTACGTGACGGGTCAGACCGTCGTCATGACCGAGATGGGAGTTGAGATGGTGAAAAGTCAGTTTATGATGACGATAGTAGCGTATGTACTCATAGTTATCCTTCTCTTTGCCATCTATCGGTCGATTGCTCGAGCTATAACGCCGTTACTTGCGATAACTACAGTGATCGGTGTCCTAAACGTATACATGGTTACCTTTGGCATCAAGCAGACGATGTTCTCAATCGCGATGAACTCCATCACGTTGGGTTTGGGTATCGACTTCTCGATCCATGTGACTGAGAGATACTTCGAGGAGAGATCGAACTTCTTACCGATCGATGCTGTGAGGAGAACGATTGAGAGAACGGGCAAGGCTATCGTAACATCAGCACTAACGATGGCCGGTGGTTTCGGAGCTTTAGCCCTTTCGAACTTTCCAGCCATCCACGATTTCGGCGTTTTAGCTTTGATTTCGATAATATTCAGCCTAATCTCAGCCTTGACTGTAGTTCCTGCATTCCTCATGATAGCCGAAAGATTTGAAGTTAAGTTTCCAACGTTAGCAAAGGAGGTGGAATCGATATGAACATGGCCACGGTAATCATAAACGTTTTTGCCCTTGGCTGTTTGATCTTTGCTTTTATAAGGATCGGACTAAGACAAGGATGGCGTTGGTAATAGCGTTGAGGTCATTTGTCCGTATTCTGCCTATGGTTGTTGCCATCGTAATTTTCATAGGTCTGCTTTTGGGTTTTGTGCCTAAGAGTGTAATTTCCGAGATTGTCGGTGAGCAGGCTGGATTTAAGGGAATACTCGTTGTTGCAATATTGGGAGCGATACTGCACATTCCATCTCTAATTTCGTTTCCTTTAGCTTCATCTCTCCTCGAAAGCGGGGCATCTGTCACAGCAGTTGCAGTTTTCATAACCACATTGACGATGATCGGAGTTGTCACCTTGCCCCTCGAAATAAGAGAGTTGGGAAAGAAGATAGCGCTACTTAGAAATGGTATGAGCTTCGTCATCGCAATCGTCATTGGACTCATTATGGGGAGGATACTATGAAAAAAGCGCTAAGAGAAGGACAAAGAAAGGATACAATGACAGATCTAGTATTTCTGGGATTCGTCTCGATCGTTGCGATCGTTTTACTTTCAATCTTTCCCGATAGGCGAGGAGTTGTAATTACTACCTCTTGGGGATTCTTCGTTGAAATGATTTCGATTCTTCCAGCGGTAATGGTACTGATAGGTATCTTTGCTGTATTTGTGCCAAAGGAGATTGTTGTAAGATATTTGGGTAAAGATGCTGGAATAAAGGGTATTTTCCTTGCGATGATAATGGGAGCCTTACCCACCGGACCCCTCTACATTGCTTTTCCAATAGCTTCGGTTTTACTCAAAAAGGGTGCTAGAGTATCAAATATTGTAATTTTTCTTTCCGCATGGTCATGCATCAAAATTCCACAAGAATTGGTCGAGCTCGAGTTTTTGGGATTTAAGTTTATGTTGATAAGGTTAATTTTGACTATCGGCTTAGTCATCCTTATGGGTTTGACGATAGAGTGGATGATCGGTATGTGGAAGAAAATCGAAGTAAATAGCAAGCCGTAATTCTGCAAAAACACACCTGGCGATAATAATATATTATTATTAAATAAAAAAATTTCTATAATTCCTTTCTCAAATTCTCAACATTTGACCTCGAATATACCACTGAAATTTGGCCATAAATCCGGCTATAAATCCCTCATCAGATCTGCAGTGGGTGTAACCAACCATCGGAAGTCCACTGCGGAAGTAGATCCCCTCAACCATAGCTCTGCCAAATCTTCCAGATTTGACCTTCAAAACCCAAACTGTAACCGATCTCAAAGCCTGTACGTTTAAAGAGATGTGACTTCGAGCATCACAAAACCCAAAAGCCTTACAGTATTTCTAAAACAAGTCTCTATCTTTTTATCTACTGAATAATTTTCTTACATTCCCGTTTGGGCTTGTTACTAGGGTTCTAATGGAAGATCTCGTAAATCTAACGGATGGAAGGATCCTGATTGATTGTGATGCAGTTAAGACGGCGGAGGTTATTGCAAGACACATAGAGGATAGGAGAAAAAAATCTGAACATCTAGCAGAATTTTAATTATTTAAGAACTTTGCCTGTCTTCTGAAACCATAAGATCAGATCGAGTTCTGCCAAAGATTTTTCTCTTTCCTCAGCGATCCTTCTGAGTATATTCTCAATTTTCTTGTAGAGTTTGGCAGTCATAGTTTTTGGAATTTCATTCAAATATTCTCTTTCGTTTAACCACCTTAAGATGTGCCTATCGATGATCGCTACATCTTTCCTTCCAATATTCCTTAGGAAATGACTGGCCTCCTTGTATCCCAACCCTTTAATGTTTTTAACTAAAAGATCTCTTGCCAATTGACTTTCTAGCTTCAAAGCTCTCTCGACAACCTCAAAGTTTCTCAAAGCTTCATAGATATATTCAGCCTTCCTACCCCAAAATCTGACTCCAGCCAACTTCAAAAGTTTCTCAAAATCTCTCACCGAGAGTGATTTCAAATCTATGTTCTCTAACGATTTTTGAAATCTCAAACCAGATAAAGCGGATGAATTTGCGGTTGAAATACAGAAGGCCAACTCGGTTTGTATCGTCGCATTAAGCTTTAGATCTAGAAAAGGAGAGAAGTCAAACGTTGTGTGGCCTTTATTTCCTAATTCTTCAAATTCTTTAAGTCTCTTCCTTACGATCTTATGAATGTCCATTAACTTAAATATCCGTTTACATCCTTTAGGCTTATGATCCTGATAAACTACGAGAGATGCGATTTCTGCAGACTCTGTGTACAATCGTGTCCGGCGGGTGTGTTTGAAGTATTTGAAAATGAGGTCGTGGTAGCAAATCCCCAGAACTGCTTGCTAAGCTGTAGATGCGATGAAATCTGCCCAAAGGATGCCGTCAACGTAGACGGCAGTTAAAACCAAAGACACAGCTACATCAGATCAACCATAATCTT
>CAZBFC010000094.1:0-2364 GCA_964491095.1 uncultured archaeon
TCGGGATTCACTACCAAAAGTAACTCCTCAGCAGATTCCAATCCTACGAGAGCGATCTTACTCAAACCAGAAGGACAATCAATTAGAATGAACTCAGTTCTATCCATCAACTGAGCAACAACATCTTTAATTAAATCTGGATCTGCGGATTTAAGCCTATCGAAGCTTAACCCAGCCGGGATAACCTTAACACCACCTGGCCCTGTATAAATCGCATCATCAACTTTAGCCTCACCAGCCAAAACATCCTGCAGAGTGGTAGGCATGCCCTCCATACCCAAAACTAACTCAAGATTCGCCATAGCCAGATCAGTATCGATAAGAATCACATCTCTACCCAATTCAGCCAAAGCAACACCTAAATTGGCAGTAATAACCGTTTTTCCAGTTCCGCCTTTGCCTGAGGCAATGGCGATAACTCTCGTCATTGTTACTTTGCCTAAGAAATAATTATATTTAAATTTTAGCGATTTTTATCCGTGAAACTAAGGGATGTTCTAATTCGACTGCTGAGAAAAAAGGGAATTGGTACGATCTCAACAAACATCGATAGAATACTCGATAGCGATGATGTCATCCAGATGATGGCTGTTTACATAGCTAACGGGAAGGCTAACGTTTGCAGAGGTCACAAAGGGCTTGCTTTTGACTTAGAAGGTAGAAGAATCTATGGAGATGCTGAAGCGTTTGTTGGAAGGTGCGATGATGCCATTCTTACCAGAGATGAGCTTATCGAGGAGGCTGAGAGGGAGTTCTTTCCATACATAGTGATCGATTGTTCGTTCTTCGATAAACATATCGAGAAGGAAAAGCGAAAAGTCCTATTTCAGATCGCTCAAACACTTGGAGTGATAAGAAAGTACATGTGGGACGAAAAGCTCATAGTTACAGCCTTAAATTGTGGGATTGGAGTTTATTATCCCTCAACGGCTGAGTTCATAAAAAAGAAGGGAATTGAAGATGTCATCCTGCTCGATCCGTTTGGTGATGAGATCTTCGAGGGTCAAAAGGCTGAGTGCTACATAATTGGAGGAATCGTAGACAAGGTCGGGAACAAAACTGGTTGGACATCCAAGCTTGGAAAGATGCTGAAGAGAGAGGGAATAGAGTTTAGATCGATGAGAATACTGTTAAGGGGGGACACAATAGGTGTTCCAGACAGGATAAATACGATAGCGGAGATAGTCCTTAGAGTAGTTTTGGACGGTGATGATGTTGAGACAGCAATAAGAAAAGTTCAAAGTCCTCTCGTGGCAAGATGGAGGCTCAGAAAGGAAATTCCAAAGCTCACAATCAGAATAGATGTAAACGGCAGACCCTTCAGAGTGGTTAGAAAATCCGAGTTCGAGAAATTTGACTGGCTAAACATCGATAAAAAAGATTTTTACGAGGTTTGCTCAGAGTTGGGATATCTCGTAATCGACGATGACAGACTCGAAGAAATCATTAAAAACGCCGAATGGGATGAGAAGAAGAGGAGGTATGTAGTTCATGTTTAGAGTTATCCCAGCGGTCGATCTGAAGGATGGAAAGGTAGTAAGGCTAGTACAGGGAAGAGAGGATGCAGTTACGGTTCAGCTTGATAATCCAGTTGAAGTTGCTGAGATGTGGGTTAAGAAGGGAGCTAAGGTTCTGCACGTGATAGATCTGGATGGAGCATTTAAGGGTAGACTTAGGCATGAGGATATCATTCTCGAAATCAGAAAAAGGTTAGATGTCGAGATACAGGTTGGAGGGGGAATTAGAAGCATCGAAACTGCAAAAAGGTTGCTAGAATTCGGGATTGATAGGATCATTCTGGGGACGATAGCTGTAAAAAACGTTAAAGATGTTAAAAAGCTTGCTGAGGAGTATCCAAAGAGGATTATGGTTGCAGTAGATGCTAGGAAGGATAAAGTAGTCGTTGAGGGTTGGAAGAGATCGACGAATCTCACTCCGCTCGATGTTGCTAGGATGTATGAAGATCGTGAAGTTTCACTTCTTTATACGAACGTTGACGTCGAAGGTTTGGTTTCGGGTATAGTTTTGGATAAAATCAAAGGTATCGTTGAGAAAACGAATTTACCGGTTTATGTGGCTGGAGGAATAACCACAAGAGAAGATGTAGTTAAGATAAAGAAAACAGGGGCGGTTGGAGTTATAATAGGCTCAGCCCTATACTTGGGTAAGTTAAGGCTTGAGGATATACTCGATCTGGAGGGAGATTGAATAGACGTACAATTGGGAAGATATTTAAATTAGATAACATTATGAAACACAATGATCGTGAAGAGAAAGGCCATCGTAAGGAGAAAAACCAAGGAAGTCGATGTGACTATTTTGATCGACTTGGATGAAACTGGAATGACCGTAAACACTGGTATA
>CAZBFC010000095.1:0-4776 GCA_964491095.1 uncultured archaeon
GCAAGAGCCATGTGGAAGGAGATCCTGGAAGGTAGGGGATTCGAAGGAGATTACGGCCCGTACATAGCCTTGGATCTAACCCATCTGGGTGAGGAGAAGATCGAGGAGAGATTGCCCTTAATAAGGGAAACCGTGCTGAAGTTTGCCGGAATAGATCCAGTTGAAGAGCCGATTCCGGTTAAGCCGGTTGCACATTACACGATGGGCGGAGTTCATGTGAATGTAAACTGTGAAACGCCAATAAAGGGGCTATACGCTGCAGGAGAGGTTGCATGCATAAGCATCCATGGAGCGAACAGACTGGGATCGAACTCCACAGCGGAATGCTTGGTTTTCGGAAGAGTCGCTGGCGAAAAGGCTTTGGAGTACGCATTGAGGAGGGATTTCAAGCCTGTCAGCAAGAAAGAGTATGAGAAGGAGGAAAAGAGGATATTCGATGAACTCCTGGGCAAGAGCGGAGATGAGAGCCCGTACAAGATTAAGAAGGAACTGAACGAGACCATGGACAGGAACCTCTGGATATTCAGAGAGGAGAAGGGATTGAAGGAGGCGGTTCGCAAGATCAGGGAGCTCAAGCGTAGGTATGAGAATGTCGAGATCGTCGATAAGCATAAACGATTCAACACCGATCTGATTCAGACGCTTGAGATCGGCTACATGCTTGATCTAGCTGAAGTCGTTGCGATCTGTGCTCTGCTTAGGAAAGAAAGCAGAGGTGCACACTACAGGCTCGATTATCCGCAAAGAGATGATAAGAACTGGCTTAAACATTCTTTAGCATACAAGACTGCCGATGGAGTTAAGGTGGAGTATCTGCCTGTCACCATTACGAAGTGGAAGCCTACTGAAAGGAAGTATTGAGGTGATCGAATGGAGGTCAAGTTCAAAATCAGAAGGTTTAACGGTGAAAAGAGCTACTGGCAGGAGTTTACTATCCCCGTTAAGAGGGGGATGACAGTACTTGAAGGGTTATTTTACATCAAGGAGAACCTCGACCCAACGCTGAGCTTCAGAGCTTCGTGCAGAATGGGTGTGTGCGGGAGTTGTGCAGTCAGAATTAACGGAAAACCCAGGCTTGCATGTGAAACACAGATTTCTAAGCTGGGTAAGGTCGTAAAGATCGAACCACTTAAGAACTTCAACGTCATAAAGGATCTGGTTACGGATTTCGAAGGATTCTTCAAGAAGCACGAGATAGTTAAGCCTTATTTGATAAGGAAGAGTAAGGGCGAAATAAGACAGACTCCGGAGCAGCTAAAGAGGTATTACATATACACACTCTGCGTGAAGTGCGGGGCGTGCATCTCAGCTTGTCCAGTAGCCAAGAACTGCCTGGGGCCTATGCCTGTGGTTTCAGCTTACAGGTTCAACGAGGACAGCAGGGATGAGGGAAAGGAGGAGAGACTGAGGATTTTGAGCGATCACATATGGCACTGTCACTTCGTTGCGGAGTGCAGTGAAGCTTGTCCAAAGAACTTGAATCCCGCTGAGGTTATCCAGAAGCTTAGGCTTGAGGTTTTGAAGTACAATCTGAGGTGGTAACATGAGTTTGAACGTCATAGCCTTCTACTTGCACAGAATCACCGGAATAATACTTGCGATATACCTCTGCATGCATCTCTGCTTCTTGACTACCGTAAAGACGGGCGATTATTCGAATCTGATAAAGATAACGCTGTCAAAGCAGTTTTTGCCGTTGGATCTTTTACTGTTCTTGGCCGGCATCTACCATGGAATAAACGGGATCAGGCTGATAATTCACGAGTTCGGATTTCTGTACAACCAGCGAAAGATCACACTATATCTTACGTTCATCCTTACGGCTTTGATCTGGGTGGCCGTATGCATGGAGGTGGTCAAATGAAGGGATTGAGCTGGCTTCTGCAACTCCTAACAGGTATATGTCTTGCATTCCTGGTCAGCTACCACTTCATCGTCACGCATGTGGTTGGAGGTCTGCAGGTTAATGAGGTGATGAGGAGGTTTCACGAGCTCAAGCTATTTTATGCCGTATTCGTAATAATAGTGACCTATCATGCATTTAACGGATTGAAGATAATCGCGATCGAATACGGATTGAGAAGGTTGGGAAACGTGTTTTACGTTTTACTTCTGTTTGCAGTGATATATGGGCTTTTCCTGCTCAGCACGGTTTGATTTCAAAGGCTATGTTCTCCTCCATCAACCTTCTCAGCAAATCGTCTATCAGACTCTCAGTGCAAACGACTATAACGTCGCAGCCGTGATGGGCGGATTCGACACAAACCTCCCTTGCTCCGAAGAATATCGGTTCCACTCCAACCTTTCTGCAGGCTATAAGAGCTTCAACACCCAACGCAACAACAACGGCTTCGGGATTACTGTTAATCGTTTCTTTGATCGTTTCGATGTTCGCCTTCCTGCTACCACCCTCGCATACGTCTGGAACCTTCAGTATGAACACCTTACCCCTTTCGGGAGGCTTAAATTCCTCGGTGGGCTTTATCAACACCTCCTCACCATCCCTTGCGGATGTCAACGCTATCGCATTTGGCTTTCCGTTCGATGAGCAGTATATCAACCCGTTCTTAAACCAGTAGCTCACGTTATCTCCCTCTTTGACATCTCCGACGGCTATGGCAATAAGAGAGCGGGAGTAGATCTTTCTCAGTAGATCTTCAGAAAACAGATGGAGATCGAAGAGGTTTTTCGTGAGCCAGTCTATTCCCCTATCCGTAACCTCGTAGTAACCTTTGTAGATTGTTTTTATAAAACCATCTGAAATCAGTTCTTTAAAGTATTCCGATATGGCCTGTGGTGTTAACTTGAGCTTTGTTGCTATGTCCCTCTGGTTGCACTCCCTATTTGTTATAAGCTCTGATAAAATTAGCAGTTTTATGGTATCCTTTCTGCTTAGCAGAACCTTCATGGCTCAAATTACTCACTATGTTATATAAAGCTGTATCATTTGCAGTTATTAGCTCTAGACTCTTCTTCTCTCCCAAATATATTTGAACAGCTTCCTCTACGAGTTTTCGCATTATCTGGCTTGGTCTTCCTAGAATCACGTTTGGACACGTTGATACATCGACGTAAACGTGGAATATCTCTCCATCGTACTCAAATTCCGAAAGCTCGTCTCCCTTCCTCTTTACCGAGAATGGATAGAGTTTACAGGCTGTAGGTTTTAATTCTCCTTGCAGAGAACATAGCCTTCCAACCTGGAACGGGCAACGATCTCCGATCTTCTTTATGTAGAACTTGCCAAACCTCTCCTCAACAAAACCCGTACCTCTCAGCCTAAGATATTCGTAAAACCTTAATGGAACCCTGTATTCCCTACAGCATCTCCCACAGGCTATGCAGTACCACAGGTGAACCTTTTTCCATGGAACGAGCATATATAGTTAATCGGACAATTTGCATAAGCCTTTATCGCTAGAACACCTCGTCAAACTCAACGTAATCTTCTGGCAGTTCCTCAAGTTGTCCAGCTTCATCCAGTACCTTCTCCTCGATGTAGATCGGGCAGGCCAATCGAACGGCTATCGCTATGCTGTCGCTCGGTCTGGCATCTACTTCGATCTCGTGATCGTTCTGCTTCAAAACTATTCTAGCATAAAACGTGTTGTCGATCAAATCGTCAATAACTACCTTCTCAACCTTTGCGTTCAATTTTCCGATAATATCTACGAGCAGATCGTGGGTCATAGGTCTTGGAGGAACCTGATTCTTCAGAGCGGAATGTATCGCCATCGCCTCGGCTATTCCGATATATATAGGTAGAAGTCTTCCATCTTCGGCTCTAAGAACTACTACTGGCGATAAACCAAACACGCTTGGTGCAGCAAATACTCCGAATACCTCAGCTACCAGCTCCATTCAATAGTGAGTTATCCCAAACGTATTAATACTTTGCCATAACGTATTTGAAAGTTTATATAATTACATATCTTCGAAAATGACTTAAACTTGACAGCAATCGTATGTTGAATGCAAGATGAGGTTAAAAAGGTAATAAATCTGTTTGATGTTCTAAAGAAAATTCTTAACGATAAAGCAATTTGCGATGATAGTAGAATCGTCATATTCGATCCGCCGTACGAGATCCAGATTTTGAAGAATGAGGAGTTGATAGTCTTCAGTTGTGAGGGAGAAGATGTTGCAATCTTGTCAAAGAATAGGATCTGGATCAAAGACGGATTTGAAGGATACGTAAGAGATTGGATGGTTGCGTTGACGTCTCTCGGATTTAAGAGGTTCATCTTGAGGGATAAACGGTAGTCATTATCACAAGCGATTTAATACGATACCAAGCTAATTGAATTGGGGTGATGATGAAGATCCCACGCTCTGATCTGTGATGAGGGTGTTTGTGCTGAACCGATTACTAAAACAGTTTTATCATCGAAGTTGGCGGGATGATGAAAATTCGGGTTACTGATTATGATGAGCGGGCTACTAACTGACCGCCGAGTTGTATTTAAATTTATGAAAAAAATTAACTACATCTCTAGGGCACCCTTGGAAACCTGATGTTGAACACCATAACTAGAATTATCGTTACAACGATGCCTGCCACAAATATGGCGATCACACACCTTATCACTTGTCTCCTCAGCTTGAGATCTTCCTCGGATAAGTTCTTCTTCGCCGCCAAGAATCTTAAGTGCAAATATCAGTCCTGAGATAATCCAAATCGAGACTGCGAGTACTATTAGAAGTATATCCGTGGGATTCATTTTTAACACCTATTTATTTATATGTATGTTTATTGTATTGTTATGTTTATTTTTG
>CAZBFC010000096.1:0-2874 GCA_964491095.1 uncultured archaeon
GCAAAGCAACTCGATAGAAACGGGTTGATAGCCACCATCATAGACCTTAGCATGAGAGGATATCTTGAGGTTAACACCAGAGATGGTAAAGACCTTATCATCAGAGTTATAAAAACAGGTGGTCATCTGGATGAGTACGAATGGAGGGTACTCAGATTCTTCGAAAAGTACTCTGAAAATGGTGTGTTCGATGTTGAGAAGATAAAGAGAGATCTGAAGTCAAAAAGATCCATCAGACCTTCAATAGTATTGGATTGGGAGAAGCTACTCATACCGCCAAGAACAAACATCGCCGACGAGTTCATCGACACGACGGGTAAAAAGATCCTCACTCGTTTGTTCGTGCTGTCCATAATCGTAACCATAGCACTTGGCTGGGCCGCACCTGTGCCATGTATAGCCCTTCTTCTTCAATCGATTACAAGCATGGCAACACCGTCGCAGTTGTTCGGAAGGTGGAAGGAGGATAAATACAGAGAAAAGCTTGAATGGATAGCATTCAGAAACTTCCTTTCGGATATGGCGATGATAAAGAAATACAGGCCGGAGGATATCTCGATTTGGAAGGAATGGCTTGTTTATGGCACAGCCCTGGGTGTTGGTGAGAACGTAACCAAAGCCATGAAGGCTCTCAACATAAGAATCCCCGAAACCGATGTTTACGTTCATGATGGAGCTTTCGGATCTCTTCACAGCTTTGCAACAACTACCATGTCAACAACATCTGGAGGCGGTTTTGGTGGGGGAGGAGGATGTGGTGGAGGTGGAGCGGGAGGCTGGTAAGCTTAAGCTCTCAAGATCTGCAGAATTACCCTCCTCCTTCTCGGACGTGTATCGAAGTTTACGACAACTATCTGCTGCCAGGTACCAAGCAGTAGCTCTCCATCCTTGAATGGAACGACGATGCTTGGCCCGACTATGGATGCCTTCACATGGCTTGAACCGTTGTCGTCGCCCCAGGTCTTGTGGTGTTCGTAATGCTCGCCGTAGGGGGCTATCCTGTCCATTATGCGTGGAAAGTCCTTTCTTAACCCGGGCTCGAACTCTATCGTTGTGATAGCTCCAGTAGAACCGACATTAAAAACTAAGACCGCCCCCTCCTTAACACCGCTTTCCTTTACGAATTTCCTAACCTCATCGGTTATATCTGCCATATCTCCGTGCGCATCCAGATCAACGTAGATCTCCTTTATCATATCTCTTTGCTGGATTTCCCATCACAAAAACCTTATTATTATTTCGTGGCAAGCGAATCTTATGGAGGTTTTGTACAGACAGTTCGGTTTGAGTGCAAGAGAGGCCGCTGAGATCACGGCGGATGTTGTTGAAATTATAAGACAAAGGATGAGCGATGAAGATGCAATAAACTACCTAAAGAGCAGATACGAGGGAAACAAGCTTTACTTTGCAATCCTTATGGTAGGAAGGCTAATAGGTATGTCCTTCGCATTGAAGGAGCCGGAGAAGACCAAAGCCATTCTATCTGATTTCTCAAGATTGGTAAGGATATTGGAGGAGAAGGGAAAGTCGGAGTTGATAAAAACGCTTGAGAAGGAGATACTTGAAGAGGTTTATGAGGATGTTGAGAGGTTGAAGAGCTACGTTTAAGAAGCATAAAGCTTAAATTCATTGGAATCAAAGATTAGCATAGGGCCCGTAGCTTAGCCAGGTCAGAGCGCCCGGCTCATAACCGAGAAATCGCCGAAAGCGAAACCGTCAGCTTTTCTGGTGTTGAAATTATAAAAACTGAAGAAATAATTTTTGATAGTAAAAATATTGAAGACTTCATAGCCAGCACCCAAAAGAGAAAGAAAACAGCAATGAATTATAGACAAATGCTTAATCAATTCTTGAAGGATTTTGGAAAGGTTATAGAGCTAAAAGAAGGCAGTAGAGGCAAAATAGAGTATGTTAAGGCTGAAATTGATTTTGATAGCAATGTTAATTTCAAAAAATGGGCTAAAACTCTAAAGAAAGGCAATGATAATATAAGAGTAGTAAAAGCATTCTTAGAATATCAAGCCAAGAAATCAAGAGATAAAGACGTCAAGGAATTACTAAAAGAATGGGCTGAGCATCTTAAATGGGAAGGCACTAAGAAGGAAAGAAAGCTATTCGTTGAAGAAGGAGAAAAACAAGCCATCGACAATGAAGATTATTACGAACATATAAGAAAGCTCTATGAATGGGGATTGAAATCCAAGCAGAATGCTAAATATGCAATTAGAGCTATTGCTGGCTCATTGCTTGGTGCTACTACTGGTTTAAGACCATACGAAGTTTATCGTTTAAGCAAAGATAAGCTTCTAAAGGCTTTAGATGATGGATTCTTTATCCTTGATTCTACCGAAGCAAAAACCCATGTTAAAAGAGTTATTCCAATTCATCCAAAGATTAAGGACTGGCTTAAGGTTGCTTTGGAGTTATCACCAAAAACGCCATTTCCAGAGTCTAAGCTAAGAAAATGGTTTAAGGAAGCTGGAAGCAACATAAGAATGGCAAACTTAAGACCATTCTTCATCAAGGTTGCTCCACTTCAAACTGGCATGGATGAGGTTATCAGAATTTGCATCACTGGACATGATGAGCATGTTTTCACTAAGGAAGCTGCAATATTGCAACAGCAAGATGTTTCGGAGATTTATCGAAGATATACACCAAAAGCAATAGTTCAGCATTACATAGAAACTTTCGCTAAGAGGTTTAACCCAATTCCAGAGGGGATTAGCTTAGAGAAGTTGCTTGAGAATGTGAAAGCATGAGCGATGATGAATATTGGAAAAGCTTAGACTTGAAGACAAAGATTTACCTTTGTTTGGATGAAATTCTTGAAATTCCTTGCAATATGGGATATTGTCCTAACGAATGTCCAAT
>CAZBFC010000097.1:0-5046 GCA_964491095.1 uncultured archaeon
AAAGGTATTACGAGCAGGCCGGAAGAAACGGATTCATCTTCATCAAATACGATCCTGAAAATCCGCCTGTTGTCGAGAAGAGCGGTGATAAGCTGATAGTCAAGGTGAAAGATCTGCTGACAGGTGGTGAGGAACTGGAGATACCCGTTGACATGGTAGTTCTATCGGTTGCAATGGAGCTTGAGCCTAGCGACGTTTACACGATGCTTAGAGTTCCGTTTAGCATAGATGGATTCCTGCAAGAAGTTCATCCGAAGTTGAGACCAGTGGAGACGGCAATTGGTGGAGTTCTGCTGGCTGGAGCTTGCCAGTTCCCGAAGGATACCGTTGAGACTGCTGCATCTGCTTCGGCTGCCGTTGCAAAGGCTGACACCTACCTCGTTAAGGGTTACGCAGAGCTTGAACCTTACATAGCTGAGATCGATCCAGAGAAGTGCGACGGATGTGGAGAGTGTGTTGAGGAATGTCCGGCGAGTGCCATCACGATTGAAAACGGGAAGGCGAAGCTTATCGAGGCGTTGTGCAAGGGTTGCGGTGCATGCGGAGCTGTATGTCCCAACGAAGCCATAAACCTGAGAGGTTACAGGTACGATCAGCTTAGAGCCATGATAGAAGCTCTAAAGGAGGAGGGCTGATATGGCGGAGGAGAAGGGTGGTAAAAAGGAGCTTACGGTTAGAAAGCTAATGAAAGAGAAAGGCGTAAAACCGAGACCAGAAGTAATAGAGATGTCTAAAGAGCAGAGGAAAATAATAAAGAAGATTAAGGAGAGTTTAAAGTCAGGTCCAAAGACGATTCCAGAAATTGCATCTGATGTCGGTTTGCCCACCGGTGTTGTTACGTGGTACGTTATGACGATGTTTAAGTATGGAGATGTTGTTCCTGAAGAGGAAGTTGATGGTTATTTCAAGTATAGACTTGCCAAGGTTGAAGAGGAGAAATCTAAAGGAGAGGGTGAAGAATGACAAGGGTAAATCCCGAGTTTGCCCAAACTTTAAAGAGGTTCGGTGCTGAAAACGTTACCGTATGTTTCAACTGTGGTAACTGTACGGCCATATGTCCTCTTTCAACGAACGAGCACATGTTTCCTAGGAGGATAATAAGATACATCCAGCTTGGTCTTGAGGAGAAGGCTCTCAAGGCTCCCGAACCTTGGATCTGCCACGGTTGTGGAGACTGTTCCGCGACATGTCCAAGGCAGGCCTATCCGAGTGAGATCATGAATGCCATCAGAACCTACGCGTTCTCGAAGTTTGCGACACCGAGATTTATGGGAAAGCTCTTCGAGTCGCCCAAATATTTGCCGATAGCCGTGTTGATTCCGATAGTCTTGCTTGGTGTGTTCCTTAAGGCTATAGGTGCAAAGTTCTACCCGCCAGGCGATGTTGAATTCTCGAAGTTCATACCACACGAGTATATCGAATACATCGGTATAGCTTTGGGTATCTATGTCGGTGTGGTTACGCTTGCAAGTGCGTGGAAGTTCTGGAAGTCTCTTGGATTGAAATCCAAAGGATTTGTGTCCGATCTCATCGGTGCTATAATCCAGATACTAAAGCATTCCAGATTTTACGAGTGTGGAGAGAACAAATTCCGATATTACGCCCATATGTTGATGTTCTACGGATTCATAATCATAGGCATATCAACGATTGGGGCTTTGGTCTACCTTACGATTTACGGTAGACTGTCGCTACCGTTAACAAATCCAATTAAGATCGTGGGTAACATCGGTGGTATACTCCTACTGATCGGTGTACTTTGGGTGATATCAAAGAGATTGGCCGAAAAGCAGAGAATCGGCTCACCGAACTACAACGACTGGTTCTTCATGATCACGTTGCTGGTGGTGGCTGTAACAGGAATAATCACAGAAAGTGCGAGACTACTAAACGTGGCAGAGGTTGCGTACCCGATGTATCTGATACACCTGATTGCAGTATTCTGTCTCCTCGTATATGCACCGTATTCAAAGTTCGCTCACCTGCTTTACAGAGGACTGGTTTACGTACATTTGGAGGCTGAAAAGAAGGAGAAGAGTTAAACTTATATTTTTTATTTTATATTTACTTTGATTTAAATTGTTATTGATGGGATTCTCATTTTTGGTCTACCTAAAGTTCATCTCAACCCTTCACAAACTGTAAAGACCACTTTTGGAAAATCTTATATACAAGTCATAATAGAAAAAGTGTCATGTCTGAGTTCTTAGCAGTGGCGATATTTACAGACAAATACTTCGATTATGCAGTAGAAGTCGTCAAAGCTGCAAAGAGGGCTGGCAAAACTGTAAAGGCTTTTCTTTCTGGCGAAGGTGTAAAGAATGTAAAACATCCAAGATTTAAGGAACTTCTAGAGGCTGCCGGCCCAGAGAACATTTTTGTATGCGAAGCCAGCTACGGAAGATACGTAAAGGAGAACATGGAAAAGCTGAAGCAGAAGGAGTCTCCGGTAGAGGGTGTTCCATATAAGAACTGGGTTACCCAGGCTAAGAACGCTGAATTCCTGAAGGATTGTGACAGGTATGTTGAATTTTAAGGGGTGATCCCGTATGAAGGGTAAGGAGGAGTACATAGCCGTTATCGCAAAGGATGTTGAGGCACAGTTTGAGGCTTTGAGAGTTGCTCTCGGTGCTGTGCTGGAGGACCATAAGGTGGATCTCTACATCCTGAACCATGAGATAGATCTCGAATACATGAAGAAGATCTGCGAGGGCTGTGATGAGGAGTTCACGGACAATCTCGAATTCCTTAGAGATATGGGTGGTCATCTGTACTCGAATGTGGAGGCCAACAAGAAGTACAACTTCGAGATCCTGAGTTTGGATGAGATAATTGAGAAGTTGAAGCAGTATAACGTTATTATTCCGTACTGAGGAGGGATATGGAATGAAGATCGTTTACATCTACAGGTCGGAACCGGACGAAACTACGAAGAAGATCGCTGAAAAACTTGCGGAAGGTGCTGAAGTTTTTGAATTTAAGCTGTACGAAGGAAATGTCGATTACGACGAGTTGATTAAGAAGATATTTGAAAGCGATAAGGTAATCTGCTGGTGGTAAATCTATTTTTTTTATGGATTGTCCTCGCGTTGTTATCGCCGGAGTTAGGAGTAAGATCGGCAAGACGATGGTTTCAATCGGTTTAATGAGAGCACTGACAAATCGGGGTTATCGAGTTCAACCCTACAAGATTGGTCCCGACTTTATCGATCCAAGTTTTCATTACTTCGCAACCGGAAGACACTCTCGCAATCTTGACGATTTTATGCTGTCAAAAGCCGATCTCATCGAAACTTTTGAGAGGAACTTTAGAGGAGCGGACATAGCGATAATAGAGGGAAAAACCGGGCTATACGATTCTCACGATGGGATAGATGAGAGGGGAAGTACTGCTCATGTTGCAAAGATTCTCAGATCTCCCGTCATTCTCATAGCGGATGCCGAAAGAATAAATCGGAGCATAGCTGCAATCTTAATGGGATACAAGCTCTTTGATCCAGAAGTAGACATAAAGGGAGTTATTCTGAACAGGGTTGGAAATCCCCGGCATGCTGCAAAGGTTAAAGTTGCGGTTGAAAGGCTTGCAAAGATGAACGTTCTTGGCTTAATTCCGAGGAAGGAGATAAACATGCCTTACAGACATCTAGGGCTTATTCCGGCACATGAAAGGGAGGAATTTGAAAATCTGTTTGATGAGCTTGCAGAGCTTATGGAAAAACACGTCGATATCGATAGAATTATTGAGATCGCACAAAAAGCCCCTGAGCTAGAAGATGTTGACGAGAACCCGATTTTTGAACCTTCGAGTAGGGATGTTACGATCGGTGTGATAAGGGACAAGCCGTTCTCCTTCTACTATCAGGATAACATCGATGCACTTTCGGCAAGAGCAAAAATCGTCATCATAGACTCGCTGAAAGACAAAAAACTACCCAAATTGGATGGGCTTTACATAGGTGGAGGTTTTCCAGAAGTTTTCGCCGAAGAACTTGAGAGGAACAGATCCTTGCGGAGGGACATCTATGAATTCTGCGATTCTGGGAAACCCGTGTATGCGGAATGTGGTGGATTGATGTTCTTGGGTGAGAGTATAATCACGGAGGATGGAGAATTTGAGATGGTCGGATTCTTCCCCTTCAAGACGGAGATGCACAGAAATTTCCAGGCGCTTGGATACTGTATATATAGAGCAATTAGGTCAAACGTGATAAGTAGGAAAGGCGATACCGTCGTAGGACACGAATTCCATTACTCCAAGGTAATTCCAACCGGTAAATTGGAGTTCGCGTATAGGGTGAAGAGGGGAAAGGGTATCAACGGTGAATACGATGGCGTGGTTAAAAAGAACACCCTAGCAAACTACATTCACATTCACGTTCTATCGTATCCAACAATGGTGAGAAGGTTTTTGCAATCTGCAAAAGCCTGCAAAGGTATATCGACGTAAGTCGAAGTTGGATACAAATAACATCAAACAAATAATCAATAACATCAAATTTTTAAATAATAATAAAAAGATAATAAATGAATAATCCCGTTAGACACAACCCGTTGGCTTTGGTAAGCCGGCGATTCTACAAGCGTCCTTAGCTGGACCCTGTGGGAATAGCTTGTAAATGTACTGCAAGTCGCAGTTTGGATTTACCTCCTTCTTACAGTGCTTTACAAGCATTCTAATTGGTGGAGCAACACCGTACTTCAGGAAGTAATCTCTGATGTATTTTATGATTTTCCAGTGTTCCTCTGTTAATTCAATAGCTGGACCGAATCTTGTGTCTTTAGCTAAAGCCTCAGCAACTTCTTCGTCCCATTCCTCCCAGTCCTGTAGAAAACCATCTTCATCAAGCTTAAGCTTCTTTCCTTTTACTTCAAGTTCTGGCATTTGTTCACCCCCGTTATTTAAAATCGGTTACTCGCATAAATAATTTACGGTATTTGTCTATTTCGATTCTAATCGATCCTAGCTTTTATAAATTACTGAGTCATCGGTAAGTCTATATTTGCCTACTGCGGTGTTGATACGCCCAGATTTAACTAATTAAAAAC
>CAZBFC010000098.1:0-3372 GCA_964491095.1 uncultured archaeon
CTAAGGGCTTACCCTGAATTGCATCTAATCTCTCCCGGTATTGCTTTAAAAATTGAGGAGTTTGAGAGGGTACTTGGATTCAAACCTGAATTTATATATAAAAGTAAAGAGGATGTATACGGGATATCGGTGGTATACAGCATAGATGATGAAGTAACAACTGGAATAATAGCACACGAATTTGCAGAGATACTCGCAAGAGAGAGAGGCATAGACAATCACGAGGAAGTGGATAGGATATGTGTCGAAAAGGGGTTTGGTAAAGAACTACTATTAGCTTTGCAGAATGTACTGCCAGGAAGGGTTGACAGAATGTTCATGGATGGGGATGATCTAAATAAAAGGATCGAGAAACTGAAGGGGATCTTAAAGGATTGAACTTCGTAACGATTATAAGCTGATAGTTTTAGCTTGATCTTAATGAAGTTTAAATGCCTTCAATACGACTGGAACGACATCTACGAGCTTTGTAAGGAGCTTGCTAAAAAGATCAAAGCTTCAGGATTCAAGCCGGATGCAATCGTAGCGGTTGCAAGGGGTGGCTGGGTTCCCGCAAGGATACTAGCCGATCTGTTATTTGTGAAGGAGTTGTACAGTGTCAAAGCTGAGCATTGGGGAATGGTTGCAACCGAAACTGGAAGGGCAAAGATCACTCAACCTCTGATGGTTGATCTAACCGGTAAGAATGTCCTTGTGGTCGACGACGTTGCAGATACTGGCGAGACAGTTGAACTGGTTGCAAAGCACGTCATGGAGAAGAACGCAAAGGAAGTGAGAACAGCGGTTTTAGATTTCAAACACACCTCAAAGTTCGTTCCAGACTACTACGCAAGGGAGATGGAAAGTTGGAGATGGATAGTATATCCTTGGAGTCTTTATGAGGATGCAAGGGATTTGATCGGTAGGATTGCGAGCGATAATATGAGTGTCGAGGAAATAAAAAAGAAGCTTGAGGAAGAGTTCGAGTTTTTCGTAGATGAAAAAGTTATCGAGGAAGTTTTAAAGAATTAGTCTTGATCTTTATGAGTAGAGGGATCAGAGCCAGGGCAATCTCTTTTCCAAATCCTGTTAAAGCGTAGTAAACCCTTGGAGGTTTAGAATCCTTCAGTCTTCTGCTTACAATTCCACCTTCCTCCAAAATTCTAAGTTTATCTGAAAGTACTCTCGAACTGACACCCAAGCTCCTTCTCAGTTCGTTGAAGCTCATCGTACCCCTTAATAAAAGACAATAGACTATCTGCGGAACCCATTTGGACAGAATAAGTCCAAGTGTATTAGCTAACCCGTCAAGTTCCCGTTTGATTTCATCGATATCATAATCTTCGAGTTCCAAGTTTTCCTCAATCCTACTAAGGCATTCTTCCACGACTTCGATGAGGTTACACTCGCAATACCTGGTGTCACCGTTCATACTACATAGCTTATATAGTGTGAATTTAACACTAACTTTGTAAATTTCCAGAAACCTAAGCAAGGCAACCATGCAGAAATCACAACCTACAGAGGTGGAAGACTATCCCAGAATTTTTGATAACCTGAGTAGGGCTGTAGAAAATCTGTCGAGGTGTTTGGATGATACTCGTAACGGGAGCAACTGGATTTATAGGCTCGTACCTTGTTAGATTCCTGCTTGAGAGAGGAGAAGATGTTATGGCACTTGTCAGAAATCCTTCAAAGCTTAAGCTCAACGTGAAATACGTGATAGGTGATGTTACAGATTCTAAATCGCTTGAAAAGGCCTTTAAGGATGTTGACAAGGTTTATCATTTAGCTGCGATATTTAGGCACGGTATAAACGCCAAAGACGTTTGGAGGGTAAACTTTGAGGGAACCAGAAACATCGTAAGGCTGTGCATGGAGTACGACTGCGAACTTTTGCACGTTAGCACAACTGGAGTGCTCGGATACGCAAACTCTAAGCCATTGGATGAGGATGCACCCTACAGGCCGAATCCAAACCCCTACTCTCAGTCCAAAGCCGAAGCTGAGAAGTTCGTGCTTAAAGCTTGTAAGGAGGGTTTAAAGGCTAAAATAGTTAGACCTGCATTCGTTTATGGAGTTGGAAGCAGATATGGCCTAAATTTACTTATCGATATGGTTGTGAAAGGTAGGATCAAATTCGTAATTGGAAAGGGGCAGAACTACATACATCCGATTCACGTTACCGATGTCGTTAGGGCTATGGTTTTAGTGATGGAGAAGGCAAAATCTGGCGAGATCTTCAACTTGGCCAATGAAAAACCCGTTAAGATTAGAGAACTTTTAGATTTGGTTGCAAAATATGCCGGGGTTAAAATTCACTACGGATTCCCTCCAAAGCTGGCGTACATCTTATTAAAGCTGAAGGGTGGAATCGGCGGTAGCTCGGCTAAGGAAACTATAATGCTTTTCACGAAAAACTGGTTCTACAACGTTGAAAAACTTAAAGCTTTGGGTTGGAGACAGGAGATTGAGCTTGAAGACGGTATTAAGGAGGTTGTGGAGTGGTTAAGATATCCCTAACGGCAAGGATACCAGCGGGGCTATCTCATCGGCTTTGGATATATGCAGGGTAGTAGCTTCCGTCAAACCCATCTTCCGGCAAGGAGCGGAACCGCTTGACATTGGATGTGTTAGAGCAGGGCTTTATGGGTCTAACGCCTAATTCATCTCCGCTTTGAAAAGCAGAGCTTTCTTAGCGACATTCTGTAAAATTTATCTACATCATAAACGAACAAGTTTCCATGCAGATCGAGAGACTTATCGATGTCGCCTTGGGCAAGGAGAAAGCCGATCTTGTTATCAAGAACGCTGAAATAGTCAACGTTTTGACTGAGGAGTTCATCAAGGCTGACATAGCCATCTGCGGCGATAGAATTGCTGGGATAGGCAATTACAGTGGAATTGAGGAGATAGATGCAGACGGATTGTACGCGGTTCCCGGCCTGATAGATGGACATACTCACATAGAGATGTCCATGTTAAGCGTTACCGAATTTGCCCGAATCGTTGTACCCAAAGGGACGACGAGCGTTGTGGCCGATCCGCACGAGATCGCAAACGTCTTGGGTAAGGATGGTATAAGGGTACTGCTTGAAGAATCTAGGACAACTCCGTTAAAGGTT
The DNA here is from genome assembly GCA_964491095.1 of uncultured archaeon. Lineage (GTDB taxonomy): Archaea > Halobacteriota > Archaeoglobi > Archaeoglobales > Archaeoglobaceae > WAKM01. Next base: position 3,105 of record CAZBFC010000098.1, read on the forward strand.
TTCTGCATGATCCCCTCTTGCGTTCCATCCTCACCGCTTGAAACACCCGGGGCTAAGATTACGGCCGAAGATATAGCTGAGATGCTTGAATGGGAGAATGTGATCGGCTTGGCTGAGATGATGAACTATCCCGGTGTGATATACAAGGATCCCGAAGTTTTGAAAAAGATTGAAGTTGTCAAAGCTAAACAGAAGCCCGTAGATGGCCATTGTCCCATGCTAAGGGGTAAGGAACTGAATGCGTACATCTCAGCCGGAATAGGCTCGG
>CAZBFC010000099.1:0-5689 GCA_964491095.1 uncultured archaeon
ATTCTCTCTGTCTTTAATCATCCAGGAAGGGTTCGAAATTGAAAAACTCGAAAAGATTCTAGATGATATAAAATTCTGGCTTTCAGAGTTAAATGCAAATTTAATTACTGGCGACACCAAGGTTGTGGAAGCTAACGTTGACATAATCATAAACACTTCAGGCATAGGGATAAAAAACGAGCATCTTGCCAGAAATCTTGAAGTCGTTCGAGAGTTTAGGGATTACCCGTACAACTGGATAAGAGACTGTGGGCTCAAGGAGGGAGATGCGATAATAGTCTCAGGCAACATAGCAGAGCACGGTGTTGCCATCATGCTTGAGAGGGGTTTCGAGTTCGAACTCGATGTTGAATCCGATGTGTATCCGGTCTGGTTGTTTTTAAAGGATGTGTTAGACGTTGGAGGGATAACGGCGATGAAAGATCCAACCAGAGGTGGATTAGCTTCAGCGTTAAATGAAATGGCTGAAAAGAGTGGTGTTGGGATTATCATCGAAGAGGAAAGAATTCCTATTAGAGATGAGGTTAAGGGATTCTGCGAGCTATTGGGCTTAGACCCGTTGAGCATGGCCAACGAGGGGAAGGTTGTTATGGGCGTAGTTGCTGACATGGCCGATGATGTTTTGAAAGCTTTGCATAAAGCTGGACAGAAGGATGCCGAAATAATCGGCTATGCAACTTCGGAATTCGAGGAGGTTGTAATGGAAACGGTTGTGGGAACTAAAAAGATAGTTCCACCTCCTATGGCGGATCCAATTCCGAGAGTTTGCTAGCCATAGTTTTTGAGCATTGAAAGATTCCAGAGGTGAAATTCATCGATAACAACTCCTACAAGCTTAAGAAAATCGCTCGGCGACATTCTCAGTGGATCTCCTTTGACCATATTCACTTTAACATCCGATATCTGCATCCGTTCAGTTGAGTAGCAAAACGCGTTGTTATGGACAAGCAGGTTCCTTATGTATATTAGGTTCGACCAGTTTTCCTTGCTAACCTCATTGATCAATCCCAATTCGAACGAGGTCCGAATGATATCCTTGAGGTAAACCTTTCTGTTGTTTCTATAATATTTGATGAACAGCGTTGAGTTTGGATAGAATCCAATTATCTCTTTGATGAAAAATTCCGCTGAGGACATGATCGATACGTAAAGTTGCTTCGAAAATTTCACGATCCAACTTCGGTTTGTGTTGTGTTCAAGCATCTGATTGAACGCGAACAGCGTGCAGTCGATGTACTCTTGGAATACACCATAGCACTTGGCTCGAATATCATCGTATGATGCCAAAAATTCCTTGTATTTATCGCAATTGTCATTGATATTTTTAAGTAGTTCAATGTTTTTAAGTATTAGCTTCGATAGCCTATTCATACTTTTGTTTAAATTTTGATTTCAGTTATAAGTTTTTCCATTTAGTGCTTCCTCTTAAGCTCACACAGCTTTTCAACGATCTTCAGGTTTACATCTCCGACCTCACATCTGTCCTTCAGAATTTCTGCAATCTCCTTTCCAATTTCTGTCCGAACTATCACGGTTGAGAACCCTTCTGGACTTCCAACACTTCCAACACTTACGTCACTCTCAATAGCTGTGAAGTCCTCGCAGACCTTACAGCCAGAAGGAACGATCGGATTAAGCTCTTTAACTGGGAATGATTTCTCTCCATCGCTAAGCTTGACTATGAACTTGCCCTTGCTTATGCCGATCCAGTTTGCATCTCTCAGTTCGATTCCTTTATCAGCCAAAAATTTAGCGAGTTGATCGTAGTAAAAGTTCTCCATGCAGAACAGCCCAATTGCAAGCTTAACCTTTCTAAACGATTTAATTTTTTGAAGACTTCTCAAACCTGAGATCATGCAAGGTGTTCCTACGAAGCCGACACCGTTTTTGCTTCTAAATACGGCTTTTCTAAGTTCAAGCAGTGAAGGAGCGAAGCTGTACTTTGTTCCGCTTGCTTGCTTAAGTTGATCAACCTTTGTAACTGTGATCGCTTTCGGGTACCAGTTCTCATCTCTCGTAACTACTACTGCTCTGTCTATAATTCCCTCCTCTAAAGCGATCGCAAGGATTTCAGTGACAATTCCACCGTCCTGTCCCTTGAATCTTCTGGATTTTGCCGCAAATATCTCTAAATATTCTCCGAGTCCGCTCTTTGGCTTGTAATCCCATCTTGGGCAGATCTTTATACACAATCCACAATCCAGACAATTCTCTTCCCAATTTGGGAAGTCTATCGGTTTGTTTGGATCGACGATTATGCCGTAAGCCGGGCAGATAGAAGCACAGGCTCCACAGTGGCTACATATGCCAGAATCTATAACCTTATGCTTCAAACTGGCGAAGTACTTACCTTCAACTACCCTTTCTGGCAATGGGATTTTTTGCATCTTTACACCTCCGCAAGGTTTAATGCATAATTTGGACAATTCGTCACGCACATCCCGCAACCTTCACAGATGTTCTGATCGATCTTGATTGTTCTGATTCCATCGTAGTCTTCATAGCTTATTGCGTTTAGAGGACATGTAACGATGCAGAGAAGACAGCCGATGCATTCATCTACAAACGTAGATTTCTTCTTGCTGAATAAGCCAAGCTTATGCTTCAATTCCATCAGCTCTTTGAGATCGTAAATACCTTCTGGCTTTTCTCCTTCAACCTTAATGATCGATCCTCTTCTACATTTCTCAACACATTTCATGCACGAATCGCACTTCGAATAATCTAAGGTATAAGATCTGAGAAATCTTCTACCATCAAACTTAACCTCGATTTCAATGGCAATGGCATCGTTCGGGCAGACCTTTGCACAAACACCACAAGCTATGCAGTTTTCCATGATGTAGAGCGGATACATGCTACATGCTTGCAAATTGCTATATTAATGATTTTTGATTATCAATATATCAGCTCCTCAAGCCTACCTTTCTCTATACCCATCTTGATTTCTCTCGCAATCCTTCTACCCATGTACATGTTTTCCCCCCAGAGGATGTACGAATATGGTGAATTCGGAATTCCAACGTTCGTTCCAGCCACGATCCTTGCGGATATCTCGAATACGAACATCTCCGCATTGTCATCAAATACAGCCTCCAAGCAGAAAGGACCAACCATTCCCGGATATGCGATCTCTTTGGAGACTCTCACAACGCTTTCACCAGCTTTGAGAACTTTAGCTAACAAGCTCTCTCTCAAAACAACTGGAAAGTTTCCAATTACCGTGTAAGTGGGATACAATCCGGCTTCAATCTGGACTTCAGCTGGAATCCTACCTAGACCATCTACTGGCTCGTATCTTCTGTCAACAGCTATAAGTTCGACTCTATCAAGTAGGGGCGAATAGAAGAATGAGAAGTAGATGTTTGCACCCACTATATACTCTTGAATCTCTGCCTTTGCTATGTCCTCCTCCTTTATCATCCCAGCCTCCACCATCTTCCTAGCTTTGGTGTAGAAGTCTTCTGGGCTTGTGGCCAGGAAGTAACCCTTTCCGCCCATCGCTCCTGGATATTTAACTATAACAAGTCTGTCGATATCTTCGGGCTTTTCAAATCTCTTCGGCATCTTTAAGCCGGCACTTTCAAGCCATTCCCTCTGCTTCTCTCTATCGATCTCCCAGAGCATAAGTTCTCTGTTTCCGAAGAGTGGCAACATGATCTCATCTAGCCTTCCGATGTATGCGTTGAATGATCCATGTGGAATCATTATTACGTTCTTCTCCCTCAACCTTTGCTGTAACCTCTGATCGAGAAGATCGGAATAGTCAGAAATTTCGATTATCTCATCTGCAACGCCGAAACTTTCGTAAATTATCCTCTCCCTACTCCTGCAGATACAGATCGTCCTGAACCCCTCATCTTTAGCTCCTTTCAGGATATTCAAGGCGGAGTGACTTCCCAGCGTTCCAATTGAAATCTTATCGTAATCGTAATCTTTAAGGAGCTTCAAAATCTTGTCTCTCATAGTTTGGCCTTGGACAAAATGCATAAAGATTTTATTCTTTCAATGAAATTCGATTATATGCCGACGTATCTGTTCAGCAAGGATGCTTTTCTAGAATTTATAAATAAGTACCTTGAAGAAGACACGGTTGTGATCGTTTCAAGTGACGTTACAGATGTGAACTTGGAGAAGCTGGAGTCTCATTTGGGTGTCAAGGATTACTTTAAGGTTGAGTTCACGATATCCGCAGATGTTTTGAAAAATAAGGATGTTGATGAGTTTGATGAGAAGTTCAAGTATGCGATAGTTTTCGTTAAGAAGGATGAGTTGACAGATGAGGCGTTGAAAGCCGTGAGATGAAGATCTTAATTCTTTCAGATACCCACGCTTATAAACTTGAAGATCTGCCGAATTTACTGCTAAAGAAGCTTGAAGAGGCGGATCTGGTCGTTCATGCTGGAGATTTCGACACATTCGAATTCTACAGTGAGCTAAAGGATAATGTGGAGCTTGAGGCTGTTGCCGGGAACAGCGATGATTACGAGATAATTCAAGAACTGCCGGAAACGCATTCGTTTGAAGTTGAAGGGCTGAAAATTGGAATCACACACGTGCCGATCTTCGATGATTTTTCAGATTTGGTTTATAAAGCGAGAGAGCTCGAAGTTGACGTCATGATATTCGGGCATACCCACCGACCCTTCCTCAATGAGTTTGGAGGTGTGATTTTGCTGAATCCCGGAAGCCCCACCCTGCCAAGATTTAGCTTACCGAGTTATGCCGAAATCGTTATCGAAGATTTCATTGAGATTCAAATTAGGGGTGTTAACGGTGAAGATCTTAAGAGATTTAGGTTCAATGGAAAATATTGATGGAAAGGTTGCGGTAGTTAGAGATACCGGTGAGTTTTACGATGTTTACGAAAACGACGTTAAAATTTTAAGTGTTCGAAAAGATCTAAATGTTCTGGAAATTTTAGCAGATTTGGGTTTCGATTACGCAGTTTTTGTCGATCATGAGTTGGATGTGGATGAGTATGAAACTCTGAAATCTTTAATTCGAAAGGTTAAGTCGGCCAAAGGTGTTGAGAGATGTGGAGCGATAGCAATCTTCGTAGGATTCGTTAGAAAGATTTCAGAGGGGAGAGAAGTAGTAAGGCTTGAATTTGAGAGGTTTGATGAGCTTTATCGGCAAAAGGTCAAGGAGATCGAGGAGCACATAAAGAGGTATGATGGTGTCGTCGATGTTAAGATATACCACAAGGTTGGGTCTCTAAAGCCGGGTGAAGATATCCTTTACGTGATCGTTATGGGTGAAAGCAGAAGATCTGTCTACAAGCCACTTGAGGAATGCGTCGAACTGATAAAGAAAGAATTACCGATCTGGAAGAAGGAAGTTTATGAGAACGGGGCAATTTGGATACACGATAAATATAGAAAATGAGTGGGCTCGCCCGGATTCGAACCGGGGACCTTCGCCTCGTCAGAGTGTCTTTGAAAGACCTCTATATTAAACACAAAAAGAAATTCGAGAAGTATTTGAGGAATAAAGTTCAGAAAGGGGAGATTTCGGAGAAAACGGCGAAGGATTACATTTCTGCACTTAACAAGAAATTAACCCATGTAATGCATCCTGATGAGCTTGAAGAATTGGTTTTAAAGGTAAGGGGTGATAAGTTCGCCAAGGGATTGAGAAATTTCTTCAACTATCTGGAGGATAAAGGAATCACAGATATAAACGGTTA
>CAZBFC010000100.1:0-1781 GCA_964491095.1 uncultured archaeon
AAACATTCCTTTGGAAAAGAGTCGGTGGTCATGATTGCCTTAGCGAAGCTTAAAGCATGTTCTCTGCCCGTTCCAAGCTTTGCAAAAACCTCCTCAAACTTTCTTTCGATCCAATCCATATCCAGTTGAACACCTATCACACCGGTTGAAGCTACCGCAATCTTGTTAGTTGGAACGCCCAATCTTTCTGCAAGAAGTTCAGCCATTCTTTTAGCGTTCTTTAATCCTTCCTCTCCAGTAAAGGCGTTTGCGTTTCCGCTGTTTACGATTATACCTTCAATTTCACCACACTTTATGTGTTCCTGGGTGATTATAACGGGAGCGGCTTTAAACCTGTTTTTCGTAAAAACTCCAGCGACCTTACCCCTACATACTACTATACCCAAACCTTTCTTGCCTTCTTTGATCCCGTAGCACTTCACACCCTCAACGGCCGTTATCATGATCTAAACTCTCAATTATTGCATATTTAATCCAAACGTGCTAAAGCTGGTACCTCTCAATAGTCGGGCGGGATGTAGTTAAGATCCCTCATCTCCGCTAAACCAGTCCCATATCTTCTTCAAAGCTTTAAGCAGAGCTTTGTACACCTTGAAGCTCTCTCCGAAATCTCTCCACGGCCTTAGCTGTAAACACCTACCAACAACCAGAATCTCCTCCTCATCGCTCAGATCGACCCTATCCGTTCTTGAGTAGTAATACCTGACGAGAGGTCTTATAACATCGGAGACGTATTCGTAGAGGCTCATCCCGTGGAAATACTTCTTAATTCTCTTCTTTTCGACCTTTCCAAATTCCGGCTTCGGAACGTTGGCGTCCTTCATCAGACTTCTGAGCAGACCAACTGCTGTTTCGGTTTCGAGATCGCTCAGTTCATCGCTCAAGTATTCGATCAGTCTCCTCGTAAAATCGGCATTTATATCCTCGATTCTGCTGTAGATGTGAGGCTTTAAGGGGCGAATAACTACGAGGGTATGCTCTCCCGAAACCTCGTTCCTCTGTGGGGTTATGTGAACCGGATAGAATCCATTTTTGATCCAGAATCTCATCAGTTCTGGTGAGACTCCAAAACCTGAACCTACCCAGTCCATATCTTTCGATTGAGCCCACTCGACTATTTTCTGCAAAGCGAAGCTACCTATACCCATGTTCATAACCGAAGGATGGGTGGCGATCCTTACAACTCTTACTCCGACCAACTTTGGAAAATCGTAATCCCAGTAGTGTTTTAAAATTAGATCCGGGATTATCTGTCCCCTTGGCTTATAACCTTCAGCCATCTTCTTTATAGTTTCATCGTCCATTCTACCTTCCACGGCAACATGCAAGGAGCAGACCGTTTTTCCATTCACCGAAACCCTGAAGGCTAAATGATTGGGCATGTCTGCCAAGATCACTATATCGGAGGGACGGTTTCTGTAATGGGCTAGGACATAAATTCCAAAGAACTCTCTGAGCAGTTTCTCGTTTTCAAACAACTTGTCCTTATCTATCTGCTCGAACTCGAGTTTACCTTCTCTTATAGCCTTTACGTCTTCCTCTGTAAGCTCTGCAGGCTGGGCATCCAGAAGTAGAACATCGTAGAGCCACTTCTCAATCGGATCTCCCTTTCCGTATCTTATCGGCTCGGTCAGATGTATCTTTTCGATCTCTATGGTTTCATCCTTCTCAAGCCTCCTCAGAAATCTTATGCTGAATCCCCTTCCAGCACCTTCGTAACCGTGAATCGTTGAGGAGAATATTATGTATTTCACACCCTCAGAGATCTTCCACAAAACCGG
>CAZBFC010000101.1:0-1902 GCA_964491095.1 uncultured archaeon
TTTTCGGCAGCGAGCCAAAGGTAGGCCATCTGCTCAGCGGAGAACGTTCCCCACCTGATCAGATCGACGGGGGTGATCAGAACCTCCCTGAACTTTCTTATCGTGAACGTGCTACCCCTCGTCGTTACGTCCTTGCCCAAAGTCAGCTGAATCCTGCTACCATCCGGCAGTGTAGCGTCGACGAGCGGGTTGGATGTGGATATGTGCTTTCCGCTCCTCTGGGCGAGTCTTATTACGAACGAGTCCAACTCCCTTCTCTCGAACTTTACGTTCGTCTGCATGTTTCCGTAGTTCCAGTGGTAAACGAACACCGGAACGTTCCAGCCGTCGCAGGATATGTCCTCTATGTAGGGATCCCTCATTATCGGATCTATCTTGTAGAATCCGATAAAATCTCTTTTCATATAATAAAAGAATTTATGGAAGGTTTCCTTATCCATATATATGTCATAATCTTCAAGAACTTCTTCGAGAGCTTTTTCGAGGAGTCTCTCCTTGTTCTCCTTTCTATCCGGCTGAGATTTTCCGTATATGAGGAGATTTCTAACGAGCTCTTTTACCTCATACAACAGGTAAAACTCCGCCTTTTCGAGCTTTGGTTCGGAGACGAAGTAGAGGTAGTCGTTCGTTTCCTTGCTGAAGAGTATGTATATTTTGGCGAACGGCCTGTAAACCCAATACTCATCAACGACATCGTATCCGGCGGGGAAGGAAGTGTCGAGGAACTCCTCTATCGTACCGTACTTCGCCACCTCTCTTACCTGTTTGAACAGGTCGGTCAACTCTTCGAGCTCGAATTCCTTTAAAACGTCAGTGACATCCTCCAATACCTTCTCAGAGAACTTATCTGGCGCCTTAACTTCACTAACCATCTCGACGAGCTTTTGCTTTGACACCTTCCTCGCCCTAATCCTCTTGACCTTCTCTTCGGGCATACCCATCACCTAATGATCATGATACTAATCCTTTAACCTCTATCGGTTTCCCCCTAATTACCCTTTTCGCTATCCTCTTAGCGACCCTCTCATCGACCATCGCGTTTGACCTTATATAGATAAACCCGTCATCGAGCTTTACAAACGTTTCGTATTTGTCCGATTCAACTATTATCCTTTTGGCATAAGGAAACACATAAAAAGGATCAACCAACGATTCCCTTCCAGTCGTAAAAACGATCTCTCCAAATTCATTTGCAACGACTATTTCATCGAAGGATTTTTCATTTTCCTCTTCTTCATCTATTCTTTCGAAATGTTCGAGTTCTTCTTCTATTTCCGCGATCATACCTTTGCTCTTTATATCTTTCAACCTAACGACCTTGATCTCCGAAGAATCATCTCTATTTCTCTTTATTATGATAACAATTAAGGCTATGATAATGAAAATCGAAAGTCCTACGAATACTAACGTTTGCATATTCGAACGTTTTTTGGGGGTTATTTATCGTTTGCCCTTTTCGATGCAAACTTTTATGTTCCACAAATTCGAAAAGTTATATGTGAACTCCGAAGGTCAAATGAGCGTGGATCTGCTCGTAGCGGTAAGCGTATTGGTGTTGTCCATAACCATGGCCTCGTACTACATAATAAGCGTATTCGTTCCTTACTCCGGTAGAGATATAGATTTGCAAGCATCGGCGTACAGAGTGGCGATGATCTTAAGTGAGGACGGAGGAATTTGGGAAATCAATACGCCAACGGGAAAACTCATAGGGTCGAATTGGGTAACCCATCTCAATTATGTCAAAAGAATAGGTCTCGCGAACACTTCACCAACGTTTCTGATCGGTAGGAGTTACGAGGTTCAAATACCGTGCTATTTAAACGCGACCAAAGTCATAGTATTCTTCAACAGAAGTCTATGGAGAAACTTATTCCCCCCACAGCCGGGATACCCATACAA
>CAZBFC010000102.1:0-10339 GCA_964491095.1 uncultured archaeon
TTTTGTTGCTAATTTTACCAATTCTTCATTTTGAACAGGCTCTCCTACAACACCCCCTCCGCCCCAGCTAAAATTAGTTCTTAGACTATGACAGACAAAAGATGCTACTAGCTTACCATTTTCATCATAAAGTAAACCAACTACATGCATCGAGCCCAAACCACCAGGAATGTACTCTTGAATGATAGGATCCCCAAAGTACTTTTTTATTTTCTTAAAATAACATTTTAATTCATACAAAGAATTTACTTTACCAGCACATCTTCCACCTCTTGAATATCTAGGCTTAATAAAGCAAGGATAATTTAGGTTTAACTTATCTAGCTCCTGCAGACTTGTTGGGGCATATGACTCCGGATGAGGAACGTTCGCTCTTTTTGCAATGTTAACAGATAACCAAGTATCACTAGCAGTTTTTACTTTTTCATAATCTGGCAATAAAATTTTAACCTTATCTTTAAACTTAGATAAGTTTTTTGATATAACTAATACATCTAAATCATAACCTGGAATTAAAATATCAATTTTCTCTTTTTCTATTATTTTTAATAAAGAACTAATATATTTATCTTCGTGAGAGACTGGTGGTATCACGTATGATTTTACCCCCTTCCTTAAAAAGCCTGGCGCGTATGGGCTAACATCTGCTGCAACTATATTATTATCCTCATTTCTGCTTAACGCTTCAATTATTCCAATCGAACCTGCTCCTGCTGGCACAACTAAAATATTAACCATATTTATCCCTACCCTAATTTTATCATATTTTTATTAATAACATGGTAAACAATATTTCTTACGGATGTTATACCAACTCTATAATCAAATTGTTCATCTATATCCTCACCTTTGCATAATCGACAGATTAAGAGTGGAAAGTTTAACCCACAGTAAGCAGCTAAATACTGTGACTCCCACAGCATAGGTTTAATTCCTAAGAGTTTGTAAGTTCCATTTGGATCTCTCTTAAATGTCATTGTAATTGGCCCTCTAAGATGACCAATATTCTGTGCTATTAGCTTTGCTAAATCAAAGAGGTTTTTATTTTTAACAGTTTTAGATGCTACAATTTTTCCCCAAAATGCCCAAGTTTTTTCTAAAATCTGTATCACGATTCCCGATTTTAAATCACCCGAACTTGAATAAAGAAGAGCGACGATATATTCGTTTTCAACAGGTCCGACTACATACTTTTGAATGAAGGGTTCTATATTTTTACTTTTTGTAATATAATATTCACAAATTAAATCATCATAATTATCGACTACAGGTGCACCACCTTCCATAGAATAGTACCGTGATCTAACTATTACAGGATATTCTATGCTATCTTTATCATCTATTGTGTAACTTGGTGGGGTAAAACGGTTAAGTTTAGTAGAAATCCAGACCTTGTCCATTATATTTTTAACAACCTTTGTATTTGGTAATAGTATATTTACACCTATTTCCTCAAACTTTTTTCGATTTTCTGAAAATCTTATTAAATCTTGCTCTCTTGAAATAAAAACTACGTCAACTTCTTCCTTTTGACATATATCAACTAGCTCATCTATCCAATTTTGTTGATTAACAACATATGACAGCACATTATTCGTATATAAACCCTGTGCTACATTTATATAATCAGCAGTTATTATTTTAATTTTATCACACATTCTTAAACATTTAAGTGTACTTATTCCGATTGCATCACTAACTCCAAAGATTAGGGCTTTCAAGATTACATCACCTCATTACCTTACGTATTTATTAATTTTAATTAATTTATTTTAAACATTTTTCAATAACCTTACAAATCATCTCTTGCTGTTCTAACGTAAGCTCGTGATGCAATGGTAGCGTTAGCGTATTGTAAAATAACTTTTCCGCATTCTCCAAGCTACCCACCTTCTTGACATCTTTGAACGCTGGTTCCAAATGCAAGCAATAAGTTCCGATCTGAGTCTCAACTCCCATCTTAGCTAACTCCTGTCTGATCCTGTCTCTCATACCTTCTTTCTCAACGTAACAGACGTAACTCTGGAAGTTGTGCCTCGTGTTAGGTCTAACCTCGGGAGGTCTGATCCCATCTATCCTTTCAAGCATCTCAGTGTATATCTTAGCCTTTTCAATTCTGATCTTTATAATCTCCTCGATCTTCTCGAGCTGAACCAAACCTATTGCTGCAAGTATGTCGCTCATCTTGTAATTCGTTCCAACCTCAACAAACCTGATCTGTCCATCCACATTTTTAATTCCAAACCTCTTTAAGCTTCTAGCTCTCTCAGCAAATTCATCGTTGTTTGTAGTTATCATCCCTCCTTCTCCAGTAGTTATAACCTTACGCGGATGAAATGAGAAGCATGTCATGTCCGCCCATGAACCAACCTTCTTTCCATTCAATATCGAACCGGCACTGCATGCGGCATCTTCGATAACGTAGATACCGTACTCTTTTCCCAGCTTATAGACATCCTCCTCAAGAGGATTTCCAAACAGAGATACCGGAATTATAGCCTTCGTTTTATCTGTAATAGCTTCCTCTATCTTCTCAGCCGTAACGTTATAGCTGTTCAAATCTACATCCACCAAAACAGGCTCAGCTCCGACCAAAGATACGACGAAGGCTGTAACTGGATATGTGAAGTCGGGGACTATTACCTCATCACCCTTTCCAATCCTAAGCGTTCTTAAGGCCAACTCCAATGCCGTGCTGCAAGATGTCGTCGCAATTCCATGCTTAGCATCGCAGTACTCCGCAAATTTCCTTTCAAATTCTCTTGCCACCGCTCCTTCGGTCAAAAACTTTGACTCCAAAACTCTCTTCACGGCCTCGAACTCCCTTTCATCTATGTATGGTCTCGCCAAATATACCTTCACTCGATCACCTCTCTCCTAAACCACTCGTAAGTTTTCTTTAAACCTTCTTCAAGTGTGGTTTCGGGCACCCTTCCAAAGAACTTCTTAAGCTTGGTCGTATCAGCTGAGAAGTTCATGATCTCTCCCGGCTTTTTGGGCTTGTAAACGATCTTCGGTTCCTTCCCAACGACCTTAGCTATCAACTCAACGACCTCCTTCACTGTTGTTAACCTTCCAGTTCCCATATTAAAGATTTCATTCTTTATATTTTTCTCTCTTATCGTTTGAATGTAGAAGTCGGCTATGTCTTCAACATAGATGAAATCCCTTGCAGTACTACCATCTCCATATATAAATACTTCCTGCCCTTTTATGATTCTCTCCATGACAACTGGTATAAGTGCACCGCTACTCGGATACTGGTAAGGCCCGTAAACGTTGAAAAATCTGAATATCACGTAATCCAACCCGTAGAGTTCATGGTAAACTCTCAGGTAGTGTTCAACACAGAACTTGGCAACACCGTAAGGTGTCTTTGGCTTGCAGGGGTGTTCCTCATCTACAGGATTTCTAATAACCTCCCCGACTATGGACGATGCTGATGAGAATACGATCTTCTTAACGCCAAACTCTCTCGAAGCATCCATTATGTTCAGACTGCCTATGATGTTAATCATAGCATTCTTTACGGGTTCCTTTATCGATGCTGAAAGTGGATGCGCTGCAAGATGAAACACGTAATCGATGTCGTAATCTTTGAAAACTTTAAAAACTTCATCTCTGTCGGTTATATCCAGCTTCACGTACTCAACATCTTTACCGAATGCGGAATCTATTACATCCGTTGCTACAAAGTCGACATTCGCATTTCTCAAGGCTTTTACAATATTCCTTCCAACGAAACCAGCTGAACCCGTTATAAGTATCATTGACAACTCGAATTGTAAAAGGTGTTGATAAATGTTTTGTAGTCCATGTATTTAGTAAATATATATTTTATATTATATAATTTTTCATATCTTTTCTTTTCTTTCTCGTTTTTTGTGGTGTAATTGTAGATTTCATTCTCATAAATTCCCAGAACTTCAATCACTCTTCTGTACAAACCTCTTTAACTCTTTCTCGTTGGTTAACTTTAGCTCGGCATACGAAGTATATGGAAACGTGGTATCAAATCTGACAACCTTCGCCAAGTAAACTATACTGAATTCTTCAGTTATTCCTAAGAAGAGCAATCCAAAATTCGACGAAGGATAGCGGTGTTTTATTTTTAATAAAGTAACAGTTGTTATCGATGTCGTAAAGAACCCATTTTTTCAAATCATCCCTGAAAACTTCGATCATCACATGACCATCATCATACCCTGTTAGGTTATGTAACGTATGCCTGTAAACGATCCTCGATTTTATACCCAATTCGTCTAGAAGTTCGTGTGCAAATTTAGATATGTATCCACAGATCAAAGACACTTTTGAATGCTTAGCTATATTCTTCAGTTTAACATATGCCGTGCATGTGAATCCATGCTATAGCCGACAAAAGAGAGGTTAAGTTACCTTCAAACACTCCCTCTGCCCGCAAACTCTCTTTCCTATCAAAATTCGGTACAACCCTCTATTAAATTTGTACACTTTTTATATATAGAAATGCTATATATATAGCATACGATGATAGATGGTTTAATTACCAATTCGTTGGGTAGAGGCTTGGCATCTCTATATTCCTTAATTGGTCTTACTCTTTCGATATCGTTAAGAACTACCCTATATACGACCACATCTCTGCCTTGATTATCTTTCATCGTATGAGAAACGCTCAAAATAAAACCCCTAAGATCATCGACGGTTATGTGGAAAGCTAAAGAGATCGCAATTAAACCTAAGAATAATCCAGATAACCATGCCAAAGCGATCTTGTAGACCATACGATTACCCGATTCCTATTAACCTCTACATGACAAGGCTTTTAGCCCGCAGGGAGCGTTGTAATCCATATTAAAGTCCAAAGCTTATTGAGTCTTTCTTTTGCTTCAACCGATGTACGCGTCGATATCGAACTTCGGCCTCTCGATTCTATCGCTGTTTATGAACATCTCATACCAGATTTCAAACGTTATGAGGTTCCAGATGAGGGTGTAATGTTTGGCCATATCTGGCTGAGGATATGTCCTCAAAACCCTATCGATGTAATCTTTTCTGATCAATCCCATCTTAACGGCATTACCCTCAGGTAAAATCTGTTCCGCATACTCTTTGATCTCATCCTTAAACCTCAAGTAAACATTAACTCCAAATCCTCTCTTCTCCCTCTTTATGACCTCCTTCGGTAGTATGTTCATCATAGCCCTCTTCAGGATGTACTTATTTGTCTGCCCGTTAAATTTGAGGTAGCTAGGTATAGTGAACGCAAACTCCACAAGCTCACAGTCCAGAAATGGAACTCTCGATTCCAAAGAGTTTGCCATGGACATGGTATCTTCGACGTGTAGGAAGTCATCAACGAGCTTTACACTATAATCAGCTAATAATATCTGATCGACGAAGTTTTCATCACCCTCGAAGTACTCCTTGAATATCTCTCTAACCGGAGTTAATTTGGCCACTTTAAGCTTGTCTCCGTATATGTTCTTCAGGTAATCATCTACAAATACCTCATCCAAGCTCGATATGGCCAGATATAGATCGACGTTGCTATCTAGAAATAGAACCTTTTTCAATCTGTTTATCAGTTCTATATCCTCCAAAGAACCATGATTTGATAACACCCTTATGATTTCGTGAGCGTAATCCTTTAACCTACCTAAATCCGAAACTGATTTTCTAAGATTTTCAACACTCATGGCGTACTGATACTTCCAGTCATATCCGCCGAAAAGCTCATCTCCACCTAGACCACTTAAAACGACCTTAACAAACCTACTGACACCCTTAGCTAAATAATACGGGTAAAGGTTTCTTTTTGGCAAATCTGCATGCCATATCATCTTAGGATACTCTTTCAAAAGCCTATATCCCTCTATGTGAACCTCCTTGTGATCTGTCTCAAACATCTCGGCGATCTTTCTTGAATCTAGATGTTCATCCTTTGGATCACCAAATACAAGTGTAAATGTTTTTATAGGCTCTTCACTAACCTGAGACGCCAAGGCTACGACTGTCGAGCTATCCAAACCGCTTGATAGATAAACACCGATTGGTACATCACTGATCAAATGTCTCCTTATGGCGTCCTTCAATATCTCTATCAATCTCTTTACGAAGTATTCTTCCGGATAATCCTTTATGCATATCTTGGGCTTCCAGTACCTTTTAATTTTTACTCCTTCTTCATTCACGATCATGTAATGACCCGCTAGCAGCTTCTTAATACCTTTAAACAGTGTGTACTCCTTCGGAACGTACCTCAAATTTATGAAGTAATGAAAAGCCTGCAGGTCCAACTCTCTTTTAACTTCGGGATGTAGTAGAATTGCTTTTATCTCTGAAGCGAATATGAATTTCCCATTGCAGATCGTATAGTACAGAGGCTTTATTCCACTCTTATCTCTCGCCAAAAACAACAACTTCTTATTCGAATCCCACAGAGCAAATGCAAACATACCGTTAAACATCTTTACACAATCAAAACCCCACTCCTCATACGCGTGAACTATAACCTCTGTATCCGTATTGGTGTAAAATCTATGCCCTCTTTTCTCAAGTTCACGTCTCAATTCCTTGAAGTTGTATATCTCCCCATTGTAAACCACCACTATCGATTCATCCTCATTGAATATGGGTTGCCTACCACCCTCGACATCTATTATACTGAGTCTAACGTTACCTAAGCCAACCATGTCATCTAAAAAGAACCCCGTATCGTCGGGGCCCCTATGTTTCAATATCTTGCTCATACGTTGTAACAACTCTTTATCGTTGAATCCATAGAATCCGAATATTCCACACATTAAATTTTGGTTTAGACCAACGTTACTTAATAATTGCCCTCAGATAATTTATATCCTCCAACGTTATTCCTCTAAGGATAAACAAGATCAGTATGTATACCGATCCCGCCAGAATAACACCGATAAGTTCCTTAGCAAGCATCGATGATTCGGAAAAAGCCATCAAAACTACAACCATGATCAGAGAGGCTACCAGAGGTTTTACGATAGCTGTAGCATTCGGTGCAATTCTGAACAACCTGTAGAGTAAAACTACGGTGATCGATATAACGAAAAATCTCGAAATTACAGTCGCTATCGCCGCTCCAACTATGCCCATGGATATTATCAAAATGTAATTGAGAATCACGTTAAGGATCATGCTTGCCGTTACCACCGATGCGTTTATCTCAGGTCTTTCCTTTGCACTGAATATCGTACCCAAGTATGCAAATGCACCGGGTATTAAGGCGAAAGCCAGAACCATCATAGGAGCGGTAGCCGGGAGGTAATCACTTCCATATATTAATTTTATAATTTTATCAGATAAATATGCGATTACGAGAGCTGATGGAAAGGCTACGATGGATGTATATCTCAAAAGCCTTTCAAGCGATCTGTTTATATCTTCAATACTAAGCTGGGTGAACGTCGGGAATAAAACGTAACTGAATGAAGATATGAGTCCGACGATTGCAAAGACTATTACATATGCCACCCTATAGTACCCAACATCTGTAGGTGTTAGGAGGTAACCGATCATGACGCTATCGACGTAGGCGTAGATTATCCCTGAGACGCTCGCTATTGTCATGAAACCTATGAATGCGTTGACCTTCCTATCCGCAGCCTCAGCCAAACCCCTTACATAGTATATGTATTTCCTAATTAAAATAAAAAGTAGGAATAGAAAAGCTGTCGCATATGCTAAGGAAAAACCCAGTATCGCACCCGAAGCTAAGTAGAGTATACCCAAAGGAACGACAAAAATCCATCTCGAACCTTCATACACCACCTGCTTTAAAAAACTGTACTTAAACTCCTGCAATCCCATAAAGAAGGCGTTTAAGAGGTTCGTAAGTGATGCGAAGAACACCACCAGTCCCGCAAATACGAACGGTAACGTCAACCTCTCATCGCCAAAGATCATCGCAAGTTGATTCGATAGAAGTATCAGAGACATCGATACCAATGTCGAGAGCAAGAGCTTAACCTTCAAAAAGTACCTAAAATGACCTCTCACCTTTGCGTAGTCATTCCTTCCAGCGTAGTAGGCCACATACCTTATAACGGCATTGTCCACACCGAGATTAGCCAAAGCTATTGAAAGCATTGCAATCGATAAAGCCAAACTGTAGATTCCAAAGTTTTCAGGTTTCAGAACTCTTGCAAGTATGATCGTTAAGAACAGACCTGAAACGTTTCCCACGATTAATCCTGAGGCGTTGTATATGGCGTTTCTTGCTACCCTTCTCGCAACTTCCACAAAGATCAAGCTTACCACGTTCTTTAAAAGGGTTTGGTGGATCTACCTACTTAGCAAGATCAACGCCAGAATAGCGAACAAAACTCCTAAAGCCTTCTCAATCGTCAATTTTTCATTTAAAATGTAAATTGCCAAAATGACCGTGATGACCAACGCCAAATTCCGAATCGGAGCTACCGTGCTTACTTCGCCGACCTTTAGGGCGTATATATATGAAAGCATGCCGATCACAGCTAAAATCGAAGATAGAAAGGATAGTCCGATACCATCCATTGTTATGCACTTCGATGGAGTCGTCAGCCATATTAAACCCATGAGAATTGTCGAAAATAGGTATACAAAAAACACTAAAGACATAAAATCTATACGATCCATTGCAATTTTGTATACTACCCCAACCAAACCAAACGCTACCATTGATACTATGGCAAAGATGATCTCAGCATTTGACATATTCGATCTTCAACTCGAAGCAGTCGAATATTAAATCTGCTTCATCGGGTGTCCTCCATCTTAGTCCAAGCTTTTCAATCTCTTCGGGCGTAAAGAGTTCATCGTAAACTCCAACGTTCAAACCCTTCTTCACTAAAAGCTTCGCTAACGCGAGATTTCTGCTGTGATAGATCTCCTTAACACCCTTCCTAAACGTTATCCCCTTGATGCAGATCTTGATATCATTGAGGGGCTTGTTTATTCTCATACATGCTAAAATTATCTTGTCGGCCCAGTAGTTGATCATCTCGTCGTTTATTTCCCTCGCAGTTCTCAACAATCTTACATCGTTGAATCTCCCTTTTCTTTCAGCTATTTTTATTAAAAACCATGGATAAATGGGAATGCAGTGACCCCCGACGCCAGTAGATGGCAAGTGAATGTGGCAGTACTCATGGTTTGCATACTCTCTTGCTTCATAGAAATCCACGCCAAGCTCTTCAGCTATTTTAAACAGCTCATTTGCAAGTGCTATGTTTACGTCTCTGTAGCAACCTTCTATGACCTTTATGAACTCAGCAGTTCTTGCGTTCGAAACCAAATGCAGATTTGGAATAAACTTCTTGTATAGTTCGTAAGCTATCCTTCCGCTTTCCTCATCGACCCCTCCGATTACCTTTGGGAACTCCTTCAATCGGGAGATGCTGTAGCCAGTCATTATCCTCTCTGGAGAGTAAGCTAAATAGAATTCCCCAAGCTTCAGTCCACTCTCCTCCTCAAGCCATTGCCTTATGAGGGTTTCGGTTGTCATCGGTGGAACTGTTGTCTCGATAACCACAAGATCTCCCTTCTTCAGTATCCTACCGATGGATCTAACAGCAGATTCAAGAATCCTAAAATCTGGGTTGTACGAGCTATCGACGTAAAGTGGTACTATGACTATGTAAGCCTTACAATCTCTTGCATCTTCGTAATTGGGCGTTGCTACTAAATTTTTACCACCGTGTTTTTTAATTAGTTCATCAAGTCCTGGCTCTTCTGGAATCGGATTTATACCCGAGTTTATCATCTCACATCTCTTTCTATCGACGTCAACGCCGATAACCTTGAATCCGCTATCCGCAATAACCGCAGCTAAGGGCAATCCAGCCTTTCCCAATCCCACTACTGATATCATTTCAACCACTCCTTCCTTATCTCCACAATTTTTCCGCACGAGCATCTGTAAGTTACCTTATCATCATCCTCCTTTACAACGTTTTCCAATTTCCTTCCGCAGTAGCATACGAAACCTCTTAACCTTGCCGGAACTCCGTAAACCAATCCAAAAGGTGGGACATTTCTTGTAACAACGCTACCCGCTCCGATCATCGCATACTCTCCTATCACAACTCCACAGATTATCGTCGAATTTGCACCTATGCTCGCACCCCTCTTGACAAGGGTTGGAATTATCCTGTCTTAGCTCCATATAAAGGCTCTTGGATATAGATCGTTCGTAAACGTGACTGAGGGGCCTATGAAAACGTAGTCCTCTATCTTCACACCCTTGTATATCGATACGAAGTTTTGTATCTTCACGTTGTTACCTATCTCAACATCCTTGTCGATGTATACGCCTTTCCCTATTATACAATTTCTACCTATCTTTGCT